>JASLOV010000176.1 GCA_030745285.1 Dehalococcoidia bacterium
GATCTGGGACGATCTTCGCGCTTGGTGATGCGCGCCAGCACGGCCGCTTCGGCGTTCATAACGCCGCCCATGCTGAATGGCGTGCTGTGGTGCTTGTTCAGGGCGAGCGCATCGAAGCCCATCTCTTCGGCGAAGATCTTCTCGTCAAAGTAGCGGTTGTAGAGTTTCGAGCCCAGCACCGGGTCGTAGCTGTCGTTGCTCATCTCCAGGTCAGTGAGCTGCCGGCCGCTGCGGCCCCACCACGGGGCCGACGGGTCCTGGCACGGCCGTTCAGTGAAGTGCCCGATCAACATGGCGCCCCCCCAATGCGAAACCGGTGCCACAGCACCCCGGGGTCGCGGCACGATGATAGCCGCTCTCGCCTCGCACCGCAGGGCGGTGACACTCCGGTCCGTCGCGCCGTCCGTGCCATCGCGCCGCCAAGCGGGTAGGCTGCGCCTTTCGGTTTCGCCCGGTGCGTACCGACACCAGGGCAGAGACGCAGGGAGCAGGAGGGCCGCTCATGGCCGAGGTCACAGGCGCACAGCTGGTCGCACGTCAGTTGAAGCTGGCGGGCATCGACACCATCTTCACCGTGCTCGGCGGGCCGATGATCGAGGTGCTCGCTGAGGCGCAAGCCGCGGGCATCCGCGTCATCAACTGCCGGCACGAGATGAACGCTTGCTTCGCCGCGTCCTCCTGGGGCTACCTCAACGGCACGGCCGGCGTCGCCGTCGTCGCCTCCGGCCCGGCGATGACGAACGCCGTCACCCCGATGTACGTCTCGACCGCGAGTGCGATGCCGCTCGTTGTGCTCGGCGGCTCGGTGGCGGTCGGCTCGATCGGGCTCGGCGGCTTCCAGGAGGCGAACCAGGTCGCCTTCGCACAGCCGGCCGCAAAGTGGGTGCAGCGCGTCGACCGCGCCGCGCGCGTTCCGGACCTCGTGCACCTCGCGCTCGGCAAGGCCGCGCTCGGCCGCCCGGGTACCGCCTACCTCGACTTCCCCGGCAACGTGGTGACCGAGAGCGTCGATGAGGACAGCGTGCGCATGCGCACCAGCGCCCCGGCCATGACTCATGCACAGCCGGACTCCGCGGCGATCGAGGGCATCGCCGAGATGCTGGCGACCGCGAAGCGACCGCTGGTGATGATCGGCAAGGGCGCGGCCTGGGCAGACGCCGGCGAGGAACTGAGCCGCCTCGTCGAACGCGGCATCCCCTTCATCGCCTCGCCGATGGGCCGCGGCACGGTGCCGGACGATCACGAGCTGTGCGTCGGCGCCACACGGAGCGCCGCCATGGCCGGGGCGGACGCCGTGTTGATGGTCGGCGCGCGCTTCAACTGGATGTACCAGTTCGGATCGCGCCTGCCCGACGGAGTGCGCGTCGCCCAGATCGACATCGAGGCGGAGGAGATGTACGGCGCATCGGACGTCGAGTTCGGCGTCGTCGCGGACGCCCGCGTGGCCGCCTCGGCGCTGAACGAGGCGCTCGAGGGGCGCGCGCTCGCGGCGGCCAGTTCCGGATGGCTGGATTCGCTCAGCGAGCAGGGGCGCAAGAACGAGGCCACGCTCGCCGAGCAGATGACCTCCGACCAACAGCCGGTCAACCACTACCGCCTGCTCGCCGACATCCGCGACGCGATCGACCGCGACGCCATCGTCACCGAGGACGGCGAGCTGACGATGGGCGTCGCCCGCCAGGTGATACCCACGCACGTCGGCAAGCACCGCTTCGGTGCGGGCACCACCGGCTGCATGGGCACCGGATTCCCGTACGCCGTCGGCGCCAAGCTGGCGAAGCCGGAGACGCAGGTCGTCGCCATGCTCGGAGACTACGCCTTCGGGGCAGCGGCGATGGAGGTGGAGACCTGCGCGCGGCTCGACATCCCGGTCGTCGTCGTCGTCTCGAACAACGGAGGCATCGCCGCCCACACTATCCAGGACCGCTACTTCCCGGCCGGGTCCGACCCGGTGGCGGCGCTGATGCAGCCGAACTACGAGAAGATGGTGGAAATGGTGGGTGGCTACTCGGAGCGGGTCACCGACCCGGCCGATGTTCGCCCGGCCGTCGACCGCGCGCTCGCCGCCGGCACGATCGCGCTGGTCAACGTGATTACCGATCCCGAGGCGCGGAGAGCCGGTACGTCGTACCTCGGCTGATCCTGCCGCGCGGCGTAGTGGGTGAGCCCGGCGACGGGCCCTTCGCCGTCGGGCAGCCGCGACTGCCGCTATACTCCGGCACCGTAGGCTGCTCGCAGGCAGCTCAGGGGCGACGGAACAGGCACGCGAGCCGGGAGGTCAGATGGCAGGGCTGAAGGACCAGTACGCGATCGTTGGGATCGGCGAGACCGAGTACTCGCGCGACTCCGGTCGCACGACCCGCGCCATGGGCGTCGAGGCGGTGCGCTCCGCGATGCGCGACGCCGGCCTCGGCCCGGACGAGGTCGACGGCATGCTGTCGTACCACGGTAACGACTCGACAGCCTCGCCGACGATCGCGACCGATCTCGGCATCCGCCTCAACTTCTACATGGACTGCTCCGGCGGCGGCTCCAGCACGGAGGCGCTGATCGGCATCGCCTGCGGTGTGATCGAGGCGGGCATGTGCAAGACCGTCGCGATCTTCCGCTCCATGAACGGTTACACGGAGGCCCGTATTGGCGGCACCGGCCGCCAGGCCCCCGCCTTCCGCTCCGGGGCGCTACAGCAGGGCATTTACGGCATGAGCTCGGCGGCCCAGAGCTTCGCCCCGTCGTTCATGCGCCACATGTACGAATACGGCACGACGAGCGAGCAGCTGGCACACGTCAAGGTCGCGCACAGCAAGCACGCATCGAACAATCCCAAGGCGTTCTACAAGGAGCGCGTCTCCGTGCAGGACGTGCTCGCCTCACGCTGGATCGTGAAGCCGCTGCACCTGCTGGACTGCTGCGTCGAGACCGACAACTCGACGGCGATCATCGTCACCAGCGTCGAGCGTGCCCGCGACATGGCCCAGAGCCCGGCCTACATCATGGGCGTGGCCGGGCGCACCAGTAAGCCGAGCGTCGGCTACCACTGGCGTTCGGGCCCGATCAGCCGCGTCGCCGGCCATTACGCCCGCCCGATCGTCTTCGGTACGGCCGGCATCGGCGTGGACGATATCGATGTCACCGGCTCATACGACGCCTTCTCGTTCACGACTATGCTCCAGCTCGAGGCCTACGGCTTCTGCGCCGAGGGCGAGGGCGGAGACTACGTCTCCAGCGGCATCATCGAACTGGGCGGCGACCGCCCGAACAACACGAGCGGCGGCCACCTCTGCGAGGCCTACACCCACGGCATGAACCTGGTGATCGAGAACGTGCGCCAGCTGCGCGGCAAGATCGATGACTACTGTCCGAACTGGCAGGACGGTGAGCATACCTACGACTACAGCGAGGGCGGGTGCCGCCAGGTGCGCGACGCGGAAATCACGATGAACCTCGGCTGGGCGATGCCCGCCACCGGTTCCGCGCTGATCATGCGGAGGTAGGAACAGCCATGGCCGAATACCTGGGACTGACCGTCGACATCCCCGCGAACGACCCAGACCACATCGAATACCTGCAGGGGGCCGGCGAGGGCCGGCTGGTGTTGCAGCGCTGCAGCGACTGCAACCTGCTGCGCTACCCCCCGGGCCCGGCCTGCCCGTACTGCCAGTCGCTCGAGCGCGAGTGGGAGGAGGTGTCCGGCAGGGGCACGATCTACTCTTACGAGATCGTCACTCAGGCCATCAACCCGGCCTATCGCGAACTGGTGCCGTACGCCGTCGTGCTGGTCGAGCTGGACGAACAGCGCGGCGTGCCAGACGAGCACGAGGCGCTGCGGGTGATCTCGAGCCTCGTCGATGGCGACGGCGCTCCCGAGGCTGAAGAGAACGTCGCGATTGGCGCGCGCGTCGAGGCGGAGTTCGCCGACCTCGGCGATGGCCTCGGCCTGCCCCGCTTCCGGCTCTCGGACGAAACGCCGGAACACGAACTCTGGCAGTTCCCGAGCTAGCTTCGGCGGGCGCGAGCAGAACCACACGGGCACACAGCCGACAGCGCAGACAGACAGCACGGGCATACAGACAGGGCAGGGCCGGGTGGCAACAGACGAACGCACGATCCGGGGCAAGGTGGCTATCGCCGGCCTCGCCGAGACGACCTACTACAAGCGGGGCCAGGCGACCGACCCCGAGTTCAAGATGGCGCTGCAGGCGATCATCGCCGCGGCCGGCGACGCCGGCATCGATGTCACCGAAATCGACGGCTTCGCCTCGTACAGCAACGACCGCAACGACCCGGTGCGGCTGGCGACGGCGCTTGGGCTGCCGCAACTCAAGCTCTCCAACATGTTCTGGGGCGGCGGTGGGGGCGGTGGCTCGGGTGCGGTGGCCAACGCGGCCGCGGCGATCGTCGCCGGCTACGCCGACACCGTCGTCGTCTATCGCTCGCTGGCGCAGGGTCAGTTTGGCCGCTTCGGGCAGGGCTCGGGCGCGAACGTTGCCCGCGGCGCGGGGGCGTTCACCTCGCCGTACGGGCTGATGTCGCCGGCACAGAGCTTCGCCATGCGCGTGCGTCGCTTCATGCACGATCACGGCACGGAGCAGGCGGCGTTGCGCGCGATCTCGCTCGCCAGCTACCAGCATGCCCAGCACAACCCGCGCGCCGTGATGCACGGCCGTGAGCTGACCGAGGAGATCTACGACAACTCACGCTGGATCGTGGAGCCGTTCCATCTTTTCGACTGTTGCATGGAGAACGACGGCGCCGCCGCCGTGATCCTCACCTCCGCCGAGCGAGCCCGCGACCTCAAGCAGACGCCGGCCTACGTGCTGGCGGCGATGCAGGGCTCCGACTACCGCCAAGGCGCGACCGCGCACAATGCGCCGGACTACGCCACGTCGAACTTCAAGACCGTGGCGCCGCGGCTCTACGAGCACGCCGGCATCACCCCCGGCGACGTCGACGTGCTGCAGAGCTACGAGAACTTCACCGGAGGGGTGCTGATGAGCATCGTCGAGCACGGCTTCTGCGAGCCGGACGAGGCGAACGAGCTCTTCACGCTGGAGCACCTCTCAGCACCCGACGGCAAGCTGCCGCTCAACACCAGCGGCGGCAACCTCGCGGAGTGCTACATGCACGGCCTCGAACTGATCATCGAGGCCGCCCGCCAGGTGCGAGGCGAGTCGACCAGCCAGGTGCATGACGCCAACATCTCGATGGTCGGCTCCGGGCCGATGGTGCAACCGGTGAGCGACCTCGTGCTCGCCCGTGACCTCGGTTAGGGGGCTGCCATGACTGACGAGACCTCGTCCTACCTGCCCGCCGGCCTGCCGGCGCCCGCCGCCAACGTCGACGGCCTGGAGTCGCCGTTCTGGGAGGGCACTCGCCGCCATGAGCTGGTCGTGCAGCGCTGCAACGACTGCGAGACGTACCAATGGGGGCCGGAGTGGATCTGCCACCACTGCCGCTCGTTCGATCTCGGCTGGACGGAGGTGCCGCCACGCGGCGTCCTCTACTCGTGGGAGCGTGTCTGGTACCCGGTGCACCCGGCGCTGCAGGCGAAGCTGCCGTACATGGTCGTGCTCGTCGAGCTGCCGGACGCGGGCAACATCCGCATGGTCGGCAACCTCGTCGGCGACGCCGAAGCCGAGGTGGAGATCGGCGCTGCCGTCGAGGCGGTGTTTGAGGACCACGAGGGTGGCGGCGACGTCGAGCCGTACACGCTCGTGCAGTGGCGGGTCGTCGAGGGTTCGTAATGCCGCGGGGCAGCGCTCCTTCACACGCAGCACGGGCGCAGGGCAGCAGCACGCTGCCCCGCCGGCAAGAGGGCAGCGAGAGGAACGATCGATGGCTCTGAAGTTCGGCTTCCTGTTCGGCATGCGTAACCCGCGCCAGTGGGAGAAGCCGTGGCCGCAGGTCTACGCCGAGATGCTGGAGCAGACCCAGGCCGCCGAGGAACTCGGCTTCGATAGCGTCTGGATGTCCGAGCACCACAGCGCCGAGGACGGCTATTGCCCCTCGACGCTGGTCGCCGCCGCCGCGGTGGCGGCACGCACCTCCACCATCACCATCGGCACCCGGCTGCTGTTGCTGCCGATGCACAACCCGGTGCGCGTGGCGGAGGACGCCGCCGTCGTCGACGTGATCTCGGGCGGGCGGTTCATCCTCGGCATCGCCGTCGGCTACGTGCCGCACGAATATGGCACCTTCGGCGTGAATCGCCGCTTCCGGCCCTCGCTGATGGACGAGGGCATCGAGATCATCCGCAAGTGCTGGACCGAGGACAAGTTCGATTACAGCGGCAAGCGCTACACGGTGACGAACGTCGCCGTCCAGCCGAAGCCGGTGCAGCAGCCCGGTCCGCCGATCTGGATCGGCGCGCAGGCCGGCAGCGCGATCGAGCGCGTCGCGCTGATGGGTGATGGCTTCCATTACGTCGGTGCGCCGTCCTCCTATGCCCTCTACGAGGAGGCGATGCAACGCAACGGGCGCGACCCTCGGTCAATCCCGGTCTACGACAGCCGCGACTTCTGGTGTGCCGAGGACTCGGACGAGGCCTGGCAGGAAGCGCGCGAGCACCTCTTCTACTCCTCCTCGCACTACGCGAAGTGGGGCGCGGAAGCCGCCGAGGCGGACGGCCGCACGCTTGCGGGCGCGCCGGCTCGGACGCCCGAGGAGATGCGCGAGCAAGGCGGTCCGATGCTCTACGTCGGCGACCCCGGCGAAATCATCGAGAAGTTCGAGGCGCGACTCGCCGAGGTCCCGATCGACGGCACGATCATGCGCGTGCCGCCGGGCATGGCCCACGACAAGGTCCTGCGCCAGATGGAGCTGCTGGCGAAAGAGGTCCTGCCTCACTTCGCGGACTGACCTCTCCGGCTGCTCCTCGGGCGACGCGCCCCGGGGCCCGCCTAGTCCTCGCTGCCGGCCAGCGGGCGGTCCTTCGGCGCCGTGTCGTAGGCGCCGCGGAAGTCGCGGAAGGGGCCGTCTCTCCACTCGAGCGCGGCCTTCAGGCCCTCCTCGCGCACACGCTTGCCCCACTCGCTGGCGGCCGGGCGGTGCTTGCTCATCGCCTCCACGTCGGTGCCCGACATCAGGCCGTTGCGGATACCCATCGCCTCGTACTGGCGATTCACGGAACGCTTGGAGTACTGCAACATGTCGTTGTCGATGTGAGCCATGCGGCGAGCGAACTGCTCCGTGAAGCCCTCCAGCTGGTCGCCGGGCACCGCGTACGTCGCCCAGCCCATGTCCGCCATCTCGCGCCCGGTGAATGAGTCGCCGACGTAGGCGAACTCGCGAGCCTTCGTCATCGGCAGGTGCCACGGCGCCCACATGATGTCCATCGTGCCCATCGCCCGCACCGGCGGGTACCCGACCTGCGCCTGCTCATCGATGATGCGGAAGTCGCAGAACGAGGCCAGCTCCGTGCCCCCGGCCAGGCAGTAGCCGTGGATACGGGCGATCACCGGCTTCGCCAGCTCCCAGATCGTCCAGTTCGCCAGCAGCACGTGGCGCGACCAGTCGTAGTGCGCCGGGTGGGTCGTGCCGGTGTCCGGCATGCCCGATCGTGGATGCACGTACGGGTTGCCCTCGGACGGTGACGGCGCGAGGTCGTAGCCGGAGCTGAAGGCCCGGCCCGCGCCGGAGAGGATGATCACGCCGATGTCGCGGTCGGCCTCGGCCTCCTTCAGCGCGTGGAACAGCTCGCCACGCAGATCGTTCGAGAGCGGGTTCAGCTTCTCGGGGCGGTTGAGCGTGATGTACGCCAGCCGCTCGTCGGTGGAGTAGAGGATGTTCTCGTAACTCATGCAGGGAGCCTTTCGCTGCGCCGGACTATCGAAGGCAGTCTAGCGCGAGACGCGAGGGCGGGGGACTGCGCGCGCGCCGTTCCCCCGCTGGGAGTCTAGATCACACCACGCTCGCGCAGCGCATCCAGTTCGTCGCCGTGGCCGAGCGCGCCGTAGACCGCCTCGTTGTCGGCACCCAGCGCCGGGGCGGGCTGGTCGAGCCGCCAGGGCGTCTTCTCGAAGCGGTAGGGCGCGCCGGGGTAGCGGTACGAGGCATCCAGCTCCGGATGATCCAGCTCGACGACGAAGCCGCGCTCGATGAAGTGCGGGTCCTCCATCACGTCCTCGGGCGCGTAGATGATCCCGAGCTGGAAGCCGCGTTCCTGGCCGCCGGTGAAGTAGTCGTAGCCGTTGAGGTTGTCCGCCAGCACCGTCATCGCATCGCGACCGGCCATGAACTTCGCCCGCACCTCGTCGTCCAGCGCGATCTGTGACGTCTGGAAGGGCGGCCCCTGCGCAGCAGCGAGCAGGATCGGCGCGGACTCGCACTTCTCCAGCAATCCTTCGAGCTCGAGCCAGTCGTAGACGACCTGGAACTGGTTCTGGCGGCGCGGTAGGCCGGTGTTCACCCACACGCCGTCGGCGCATTGCACCTGCGATGCCTGCGTCGGGTTCACGGCGGCGTGTCGGCCGGTCTGGCGCTGCACGGTCTCGTTCGCGACGAGCCACTCGTAGGAGCCCGCCTCCGTCGTGACGTTCGATGCGGCATGCATGTTGACGTCGATGAACTGGCCCGTGCCGCTGATGTCGCGGTGCACGAGCGCGACCAGCAGTGACATCACGGCGTAGTGGCAGCCAGTCTGGTAGCCCTGGTTGCCCCCGCCGCGCACCGGCGGCAGCGAGTGGTCGTCGTAACCGCAGCTCCACGCCGGTCCACCCCCGGCCAGCAGGGTGAGGTCCGTCGAGTGCTCGTGCGCACGCGGCGCCTCGCGCCCGAAGGGCGTGATCGCGACCCAGATCAGCGGGCGGTTCGATGGGCTGAGGTCGGCGTAGTCGATGCCCAGCTCGGCCATGCGGCCGGGCGGTTGGCTCTCGACGACGGCGTCGGCGCTCGCCACCAGCTCGCGGAACAGCTCCCGCCCTCGTTCCTGTTCGAGGTCGAGCGTGATGCCGCTCTTGTTCGTGTTGTAGTGCCAGAACCAGAGGCTGCGCTCCGAGTTCGATTCGTCGCCAACGAATGGCTCGTACAGCCGCGTTGGGTCGCCCGAGGGCGATTCGATCTTGACGACGTCTGCGCCGGCGTCCGCCAGCAGTTTGCCGGCGTACGTGCCCTTCTCGTCCGTCCACTCGATCACGCGTATCCCATCGAGGGGACCCACCGGTGCACCCTGCCCGGTCATATCGCCCCCTCCACGCGCATCTGCTCGATCTCCTCACTGCTCATGCCCAGCAGTCCCCCCAGCACCTGCTCGTTGTGCTGCCCGAGCACCGGCGCGCCGCGTTTAATCGACCAGTCGGTCTCGGAGAGATGGACAGGCATGCCGTCCACGCGCACGTCGCCCATCTCCGGGTGCTTCACCGTGGGCCAGAGCCCCCAGCCGGAGGTGTTCGGGTCCTCGTCGACGCGCTGCTGCGGCGTCTGCACGGCCGAGGACGGCACGCCCGCGGCCTGCAACAACTCCGCGGTCGCGTGGGGCGTGCGCTGCCGTGTCCAGCCAGCGACGAAGTCGTCGATCTCATTCTGCCCGTCGAGCCGCCCGTCGAGCGTTGCGAAGCGTGCCTCGCCCGTCCACGGCTCGCCGATCGCCGTGCCGATGGCGGCCCAGTCGCCGTCGTCGCGGCAGGCGATCGCGACCCAGGCGTCCTCGCCCTCGGCCGGGTAGATGCCGTGCGGCGCCATCGCCGGGAACTGGTTGCGATTGCTGGAAGGCATGCCCTCACGGCGCAGCGGCCGGCCGTTGACGGTGTAGTCGAGCAGCGCCGGTCCGTTGAGAGCCGCGGCCGCCTCGGTCGAGGCCATGTCCACATGCTGACCCTCGCCGGTGCGTTGACGGTGATGGATCGCCATCAGGATCGCGATCGCCATGTAGTAGGCGCCGGTGTGGTCCATGTACGAGTAGCCCCAGCCGGCCGACGGCTGGTCGGGCAGGGCGGAGCTGAACGTCAGGCCGGAGATCGCCTGCACGATCGGCCCCCACGTCTTGTAGTTCTCGTACGGCCCGCTATGGCCGAAGCCGCAGTTGGAGACGTAGATGATGTCCGGCCGGATCTCCTTCAGCCGTTCGTAGCCGAATCCCAGCCGCCCCATCACGCCCGCCGAGAAGTTCTCCGTGACCACGTCCGAGACGGCGATCAGCTTCGTCAGGGCGTCTCGGGCGGACTGCTTGCGCAGGTTCAAGGTGACGCCAAGCTTCTCGACGTTGTGGTTGTTGAAAGAGCCGCCGAGCTCGATGCCGCGACGCTCGTCCACGTAGGGGCGGCCGCCGCGCAGGATGTCCCAGCGTCCCTCGTTCGTCGGGTCCTCGATGCGGATCACCTCGGCCCCGAAGGCCGCAAGGAACTTGGTCGCGCCGGCCCCGGCGAGCTGGCCGGTGAAGTCACAGATGCGGAGATGCGAGAGCGCCGCCCGTCCCGAACCCGTTCCCACATCCGTACCCGAGACATCGACCGAGTCGCCCGCCATCACTCGCCTCCCGGTACGTACTCGCGTTGTTCATCGTGCACCACGAGCCCGCCCGCCTCGCCCGTGCCGTCCGGCCCCGGGCGGGCGTGCAGGACCGATCCGCTGCCCTGGCGAATCGTAATCGGCCGCCCGACGTGCGCGGCTAGCGTGACGGCGGCGGAGCCCGTGGCAGGGTCCTCCGCGATGCCGAACTGGGCCGCGAAGAAGCGCGAACGCACCAGCCCGGCGTCCTCGTCCTCCCACGCCCAGAAGTAGCCGTCGCCGGAGCCGTCGTGCGCATCGACTGCGGCCGCGCTGTCGAGCTGCTCGGAGACCGCTCCCGGCAGCCACTCCGGCCGGCCCCGAATCCAGGTTCGCCCGTCCTCGACCCACGTCGGTACCTCGCCCGCGGGCGGGCGCAGCACGTCGACCGTGCGGCCGCGCTCCCGCAGCAGCCACGACGTGCCGACGAGCG
>JASLOV010000177.1 GCA_030745285.1 Dehalococcoidia bacterium
CGCGTGCTCGGCGGTGACGATGCCCTCCGCCAGCTCCTCAGCCAGCTGTTCGAGCACCGACAGGTCGAGCGCGAGGCCGTGCCGTTCGATGCGACCCAGCACGGCGACGTGCGGCATGTCGACTTGCTCGAATATCCCCTCGACGCCGCTGCCCTCGAGTTCTTCGGCCAGCTCGCCGGCGACGCGCAGGGCCATGTCGGCGTTGCCGGTCGCGAACGACGCGCAGTCCTCCGGAGTCGTGCGCGAGAACGGGACCGCCTTGCGACCGGTGCCGAGCAGCGTCTTCGGGTCCACCAGCTCATGCCCGAGACGCTCGAAGGCGAGTGACCGCACCGTGGCGTTAGCGTCGCCGAGCAGGTAGGCGGCAACCATTGTGTCGAATTCGACATCGACCCAGAACCCGCCCTCGGCCTCGGCGAGGGCCAGCGTCGCCGCCTTCGCGTTGTGGGCAACGCGGCTGAGTTTCGCGTCCGTGAAGATCGGCTGAAGTGCGGCCAGCACGTCGGCCTGCGCGAGCTGCTTGAGCGGCGGAGGGAGCTCCGGCGGCTCGACGTCCATCTCCTGCTGTCCCTCGGCCGGTGGGGGTGGTTCCTGGCTGTGCCCGAACGGCACGTACCACCCTTCCGCCGCCGCGACGGAGACGCCGATGCCCACGAGCGAACTCGCGGCCCGCATCGGGTGCTCGTCGTCCGCCACGACCTCGAAGGCGAAGCGGCCGGCCTTGCGGACAGCGCGCACGAGCGCCGCCAAGTCCTTCTTCGTCGTCACCACGCGGTAGTCGCGCTCTTCATCGCCGGCCGGGGCGGCGCTCTCGCGGTCCTGCGGCGACGGCGTGTCGGAGGCGTGGCGCGGTAGGCGCGAGACCAGCGAGCGGAACTCGAGCTCGCGGAACAGTTCCAGCACGGTCTCACGGTCGTACTCGTTCACGACCGAGGCGGGAAGATCGAGGTCGACGGTCGGAACATCACGCACGATCGTTGCCATCATCTTCGAGTGCGCGGCGTCGTCTCGGCCGGCGGTGAGCGCCTTCTGGGCACGCGGCGGCTTCACCTCGTCGAGGTGGTCGAGCATCTCCTCGACGCTGCCCCACTGCTCAATCAGGGCGTTCGCGCCCCTCTCACCGATACCCTTCACACCGGAGATGTTGTCCGAGTTGTCGCCGACGAGCGCCTTGTAGTCGCGAATCTGATCGGGCTCGAATCCCCAGCGCTCCCGCACCTTCGCCCCGTCATACATCACGTAGTCACGCTGGTACGGCCGGTACATGTAGACCCGCACGCCCGGCTCCACGAGCTGCACCATGTCGTTGTCGAGCGTCATGACCACCGTCTGGACGCCGGCCTTCGCCGCCTGCGTGGTGAGCGTGCCGACGACATCGTCCGCCTCGTACCCCGGCGCCTCGAGCACGGGGATGCGGAAGGCATCGAGCAGCTCGCGCACGCGCCCGATCTGCGAGGGCAGGTCGTCCGGCATCGGCCGCCGTGTCGCCTTGTAGCTCTCGTCTGCGCGGTGGCGGAACGTCTTCTCTGGCGCGTCCCACGCGGCGATCACGTGCGTCGGCTCCAGCTCGTTGAGCACGTACAGCAGCGTGTTCGCGAAGCCGTACGCGGCCCAGACCGGCTCGCCGGTGCGGCGTACCGTCAGGGTGTCGCGCAATGCAAAGTACGAGCGGAAGATCATCCCGTGGGAGTCGAGCACGAGGAGCAACGGCGCCCGCTCCGGAGCGTCTGAAGACTTGGATTTGTCCGCCACGCCCCGCAGTATAGCTGTCACACCCCGCCCCACCCCGGCGTATGGTGGCCGGCCCCGGCCACGCTCGAATCGAACAGGCCGGTCTGTAAGGCCGGATGGATCGTAGAATCGCGCGAATGATCCGATTCCTGATCCAGTTCCGCTCGCTGCCCGTCATCGCCATCCGCCGCATGGTCGGCAACTGGCGACTGCTGATGAGCGTCATCGTCGGCACGATCATCGCGGCCGCCACCATCTCCTCCACAGCGATCTACTCCGATGCCATCCGTGACCTCGGGCTCGAATTCGCCCTCAAGCAGCAGCCGCAGAGCAAGCTGGATCTGAAGCTGCTGCAGAGCAACCAGGGCATCGATCGCGTCCAGTACCGCGAGTCACGCGACCGCGTCGACTCCGGCGTCGCCCGCGCACTGGACGCTGCCTCCGGCGCGCTCGTGCGGCAGGCGACCACGGCGACGTTCTACCCGACCATGCCCGGCGTCTCGCCCGACCTCACGGACGCAGGCCGCCTCCGCGGCTTCCTGCGGTTCCGTTCCGACCTCGAAGAGAACGTCGATGTTGTGCTCGGCCGGTTCCCGAGAGCGGCCCCGGACGCGACCAGCGAGCCCATCCCCGTGGCCATCGGCATGCAGACCGCCCGCCTCACCGGCACGGACGTGGGCGCGCGCTTCGACCTCTACCCGTTCTGGGATACCGATGTGAAGCCGATCACCGTCGAGGTCGTCGGCGTGGTCGAGTCGATCGACCCGGACGGCCGCTACTGGGCCGGCGACGATCAGGTGATCGACCATCCCCCGCGCACCTGGACGACCTTCGCCTTCCTCGTGCCAGAGGCGACCTTCTTCGGCGCCACCGTTGAGCTGGCCCGGGGCATCTCGGGAGACTTCGACACCCTCTACATGGTCGAGCTGGATGCCCTGGACTCCCGCAACGGCCCGCCGATCGCCAGCGGCATCAACTCGCTGGAGCGGCTGCTCTCGGGCAGCGACGACCGCCTGCACGTTGAGAGCGGACTCGTGGAAGTGCTCGACACCTACGATCGCAAGCTGTTTTTCACGCGGCTGCCTCTGTTCGTGCTGCTGCTCCAGATCGGCGGCATCGTCGCCTACTACCTGGTGATGGTCTCGACGATGCTCGTGGAGCGTCAGACCGCCGAGCTGGCGCTGCTGCGCTCGCGCGGGGCGACGACGGCACAGCTGCTGGTGCAGTACGGCGTCGAGGGGATGCTGCTGGCGATCGTGGCTGCCGCCACCGGCCCGCCGATCGCCGGTGCGGTGATCTCCGCACTCGGTCGCACGCCGGAATTCGAGAGCCTCTCGGGCGGCGGACTACTGGAGGTGCACGTCGCCACCAGCGCGTACCTGCTGGCCGGTGCCGGCGCTCTGATCGCGTTCAGCGCCCTGATGCTCCCCGCCTGGCGGGCGACGCGTCAGACAATGGTCCAGCTGAAGCACGCCAGCGCCCGCCCAAGCCCCACGCCGCTCTTCATGCGCTACTACCTCGATGTCGTCTTCGTCCTGCTCAGCGCGATCGTTTTCTGGCAGCTCTCACAGCAGGAAGAGCTCTTCACCCAGTCGATCTTCGGCGAGGTGCAGGCCGACCCGTTCCTGCTGCTGACGCCGTCCGTCTTCCTGCTCACCGTCGGCATCGTCTTCCTGCGCATCTTCCCGCTCGTGCTGCGCAGCTTCGCCGTGATCGTGAGCCGCACCAGGAGCGTGGCGGTGCTCGTAGGCATGCGCTCGCTCGTCCGCAACCCGAGCCACTACACCCGCCTGATCCTGCTGCTGATGTTCGCCACCGGCGTCGGCATGTTCGGCGCGTCCTTCCGCGCGACGCTGCAGCAGTCGTACGACGACCGCGCTTCCTACTCCGTCGGCGCGGATGTCCGCGCGGCGGAGCTGCGCGGCCTGGCCAGCGCCGGCGAGTTCGCCTTCCGCGAGGCCGTCGCGGATGTGCCGGCGGATGCCGTGTCGCCCGTCGCCCGCATCGGCGGTCGCATGACCAGCCAGGCGGGCTTCGCGGTGATCGACTTCCTGGGGATCGAACCGGAGACGTTCGCTGACGTCGGCTACTTCCGCAGTGACTTCTCGGAGCAGACGCTGGACGAGATCGTGGAAGCGCTGGGCACGAACGGGATCGAGCTGGTCGGCATGCCGGTGCCCGCGGACGCTCGCCAGATCGGGACGTGGATCAAGACGCCCTCCATCAACGGGCCCGTCCGCATCGGCCTCACCCTCCGCGACGCCGATGGGCGCTACCTGAACGTGATATTCGGCGAGCTGACGCCGACCGATGCGAGCGCCGAGGAGTGGCGCTTCATCTCGCGCGACATCGCGGGCATGACCGAGCGCTTCGGGCCGAACCGCGGCGTGCCGTTGACCCCGCCGCTCACGCTTCACTCGTACTTCACCGTTCCGCAGGGCAACATCGCGCGCGCAGCCGGCACCGTGCTGCTCGGCGCCGTGCTTGCCACCGCGGAGGAGCCGCCCCCGCCGGGTGAGGTTGCCGAGGACGCCGACATCGCGGCCCCTCGCCGCACCGTACGCGACCAGGCCCCGGACGTGCCCGACGCGGTCCTGCACAAGGAAGCGTTCCCGAACGCGACCGTCGTCCACGACTTCGCCACCCTCGACGGCTTCGAGGTGATCCGCGACCTGCGGTCCATCCCGGCCAGCGACTCGGCGACGTCGGACGCTGACGCTCCGCCCGAATTCGATCGGTCGACCCGCCTGAAGTGGCAGGGCGTCTCCGCCCGCCAGCCCGCGATCCGCGGACTGCGCCAGGAGACCGACCGCGAGCGTATGCGGTTCTACCTCTCCGAATCGGTCGCCGCACAGCTGGAGCTCGAACCGGGAGACGCTGTACAGGTCTTCACCGGCCAGAAGTACACGCTCGCCGTCATGGCGGGCACCTACGAGTTCTTCCCCACGGCCATGGGCGGGACCGACGACGACGCAATCGCCATCGTCAACCTCAGCCGGCTGCTCGCCGTCCTCAACGCCTCGCCCAGCCAGGCCGCGGCCGGCCCGACCGAGGTCTGGTACTCGTCGGACGACCCGACGGCGCTTCGCGCCGCGCTCGAGGAGGGCCCGCTCAACCCGCAGGAGCTGTTCGACATCGACTCGACGCGGTTGCTGCAGCAGGACGACCCGCTGGTGGCCGCGGGCTGGCAGGGCATCCTGGCGATCGCGTTCGGGGCGGTGCTGCTGCTCTCCGCGATCGGCTTCCTCGTCTACTCCTACGTCACCGCTCAGCAACGGGCGCTGGAGTTCGCGATTCTGCGGACGCTGGGCTTCTCACGCGGGCAGGTCTTCTCGCTCGTGGCGTTCGAGCATCTGTTCGTGATCATCGCCGGGATGGGGCTCGGCACGGCCGTCGGACTGCAGGTCGGACGCATGATGATGGACTTCCTGGGAACCGACGAGCAGGGCCTCGAGGTGCTGCCGCCGTTCATGCTCGGCATCTCGTGGCCGTCGGTCTTCCTGACATGGGGGATCCTCGGCACGGTGTTCGTTGTGACTATCGGAGCCGTGGTGCTACTTTACTGGCGCCTCGCTGTCCACCGAGCACTCCGGATTGGTGACGCCTGATCAATGGTGAGCGACAGCACACCCGACACGCCCTACATCCACTGCGAAGACCTCTTCAAGATCTACAAGACGGATGAACTCGAAGTGGTCGCGCTGCGCGGTCTCGACCTCAAGGTCGCCCGCGGCGAGATGATGGCGATCGTCGGCGCCTCCGGCTCCGGCAAGAGCACCCTGCTGAACATCCTTGCCGGCCTCGACAAGCCGTCCGCGGGCGGTATCCGCGTCGGCGAGCGTGACCTGCTGACCACGACCGAGGAAGACCTGGTCAACTACCGCCGCTCCGAGGTTGGTTTCGTCTGGCAGCAGACCGGTCGCAACCTCATCCCCTACCTCAGCGCCCAGCAGAACGTCGAGGTACCGATGATCCTCGACGGCGCCACGCGACGGCAGGCGAAGCGACGGGCCGAGTTTCTGCTGGAGGAGGTCGACCTGATCCATCGCCGCAAGAACCGCCCGGACCAGATCTCCGGCGGTGAGCAGCAGCGCGTCGCCATCGCCGTCGCCCTGGCCAACGACCCGCCGCTGCTGCTGGCCGACGAGCCGACGGGCGAGCTGGACCGCTCCACCGCCGACACCGTCTTCCGCGTCTTCCGCAAATTGAACGAGGGCATGAACGTCACGCTGGTGGTCGTCACTCACGACCGCGCGATCTCCGACCGCGTCGACCGCGTCGTCTCCATGCGTGACGGTCGCACCAGCACCGAATTCATCCGCCGCGCGGCGTTTGCCCGGGGCCAGGGCGAGATCGTCGAGGAGTTCGCCGTCGTCGACCGCAGCGGCCGCCTCCAGATCCCGCGCGAGCACATCGAGTCGCTCCGCATCGGCGAGCGGGCACGCATCCAGATCATCGGCGACCACGTCGAAGTGCGGCCGGAAGAGCAGGCCGATGGCGACGGCGCGCCCTGGCGGCGTTCGTGACCGAGCAGTCCTACGCCATCCACATCGACCACGTCGACCGCACCTTCAAGCTCGCGGACCTCGAGGTGCACGCCGTGCGAGACGTCTCGTTCGACGTGCCCGAGGGGGAGTTCATCGCCGTCGTCGGCCGGTCCGGCTCGGGGAAGACGACACTGCTGAACCTCGTGGCGGGACTCGACCGACCGGACAGCGGCACGATTCACATCGGCGACCAGGAGATCTCTCGCTACAGCGAGCGCGAGCTGACCCAGCTGCGACGTCACACCATCGGCTTCGTCTTCCAGTCGTTCGGCCTGCTGCCCCTGCTCTCAGCCGCCGAAAACATCGAACTCGCGCTCCGCATCGCCGGCACGGGGCTGCGGGAGCGTGGCGAACGCACCCGCGAGCTGCTGGAGCAGGTCGGCCTGACACGGCGCGCCGACCACCGCCCGTACGAGCTCTCCGGCGGCGAGCAGCAGCGCGTCGCCGTCGCCCGGGCGCTGGCCAACCGGCCGCGCGTCGTGATCGCCGACGAGCCGACCGGCGAACTCGACTCGACGACGGCCGAACAGATCTTCGGGCTGCTGCGCGGCGTCGCCGATGGCGGCGTGACGGTGATGACCGCCACACACGACCCGTTCGTGATCGACCACGTCGACCGTGTCGAGGAACTGGAGGACGGGCGCCTGCTCTCCGCCGAGGAGCGCACTTTCAGCACCCGCATGTCGCTTGCCGACAGCGCGGCCTCCGAAGGGACGCCCTCACGACCCGCCCGGTGAGCGGTCTCAACCGAGCTAACGGCGGACGGCTCGGCCCCGGTGCTGGTCGCACGCGAGAACGAGGCTCGCGAAGCGCACCGTGGGTGCCTCTGGCAGGAGGACTGAGCGCGGCAGGCCCGACTAGGGAACCCGGAGAGGTCCC
>JASLOV010000178.1 GCA_030745285.1 Dehalococcoidia bacterium
GGTGACAACCATCTTCAACTGAGACTATCACGCACCCCCGGCCTCGTCAGTCACGGCCGGTTCGTGTCAGCAGGCGGCCGGTCTCGGCTCGCGAGGGCGGGTGCGCCGCCCCCTTCCGCTGCCCGCGCTCCTGACCGTACAGTCACGGTCGGAAGGATCACGGATGCCCGAATACCAGGCCCCCCGAGGGATGAACGACGTCCTGCCCGAGGACGAGGCCGTCTGGCGTCACATCCGCGACACCGCCGAACGTGTCGCCCGGCTCTTCGACTACCACCGCATCGAGACGCCGCTGGTCGAGGAGGTCGGGGTCTTCACCCACACCGCCGGCGAGGAGAGTGACATCGTCGCCAAGGAGATGTACGCCTTCGACGACCGCGGCGGCAGCACGCTGGCGCTGCGCCCGGAGGGCACGGCCGGTGTCTGCCGCGCCTACATCGAACATGGCATGGCCAGCCGCCCCCAGCCGGTGCGCCTCTTCTACTTCGCCCCCGCCTTCCGCTACGACCGCCCCCAGGCCGGCCGCTACCGCCAGCACTGGCAGTTCGGCGTCGAGTGCATCGGCGACGGCTCGCCCGCGGCCGATCTCGAGGTGATCGAGCTGCAACGCACGCTCTACGAGCAGCTCGGCCTCACCGACCTCGTGCTGCGCATCAACTCGATCGGCACCGCGGAGACCCGCTCGACCTACCGCGACGTGCTGCGCGTCCACTTCGCCCCGCACCTGGAAACGCTCTCCGCCGATTCGCAGCGGCGCTACGAGACGAACATCCTGCGCGTGCTCGACTCCAAGGAGGACGCCGCCCACCCCGCCGTGCAGAACGCACCGAATATCCGCGACTACCTCAGCGAACAAGATGGGGCGCACTTCGATCAGGTGCTTGCCCTGCTCGACGGTCTCGGCGTGGAGTACGAGGTCGATCCGGCGATCGTGCGCGGCCTCGACTACTACGCGCGCACGGTATGGGAGTTCCAGCCGCGCGGGGCCGGCGGCCAGTCCACGGTCGGCGCCGGCGGCCGCTACGACGGCCTGATCGAGATGCTCGGCGGTAAGCCGACCCCCGGCACCGGCTTCGCCACCGGCATCGAGCGCATCGCCCTCGAGGTCGACCGGACCGAGCCCGACCTCGGCACGACGGCCGCCGACGTCTTCACCATCCCGCACGGCGACGACGGCCCCGCCGCCGTGCTCAAGCTCGCCCGCGAGCTGCGCGCCGCCGGCGTCGCCGTCCACGCCGGCACCCCCGGCCGCTCGATGAAGGCCCAGCTACGCGCCGCCAACGCCTCCGGTGCCCGCTACGCCGTCATCGTCGGCGACGACGAAGCGGCCCGCGGCGTCGCCCAGCTCAAACCGCTGCTCGGCAGCGGCGCCCAGCGCGAGGTGGCGCTGGGCGAGGTTGTGGGGGCTGTGGAGGGCTGATGGCTCCCGTGCTTACCGCGAATCAGCTACCCCTTCTCTACTCTCTTCTTCGTGCTTCGCGTATTGGATGATGGCTCACAGCTCGCATGCCATACACCCATCACTGCGATAGTCTTACCGAGGGAATAAGACTCCCGGGGAGTTTCCCAGCAAGAAGGGCTGGAGTACACTCTACGAGATGACCGCACAGCCACCGTGGCAGCCCCTCGTGGACTTTCTGTCTCATGATGATGCAAGCACGCGTGAGACTGCCCGCAATACGCTAAAGGCATATTGCGACGCTGACCCTCTCGCTCGGAACGGCGCAGCATCGTCTCTGTCCTCGCTCGTGGAGTCGGCTACGGATTCGCTTCTGAGCGCTGACGTGAAGCGCGCGTCTGGGCTTGTGTACGCCCTGCATGACCACAGCGAATCCAGCCAGCCCGTAAGGGATTCGCTTCTCGCGCTGGCGAGCCTCGATGTGCCGCTCATTTGGGACGAGCCCCGACGCGTGGCGATTCCGCGCTGCGGCCCTTGGTCGGTGAAGCCGAAATCCAGGCCGAGCTCCTCTCCTTGCTGGACCGAGAAGGCGAGACGCCGGAGTTTCGCAACTCGGTGTTCTAGGCCATTTATGGCGACGTTGGCCCACGCCTCCAGCAGCAAGCCGCTGATGCCGCGATCGAACTGCGAGTCCTCACTGCGGACGAGGATCGTGCCGCAGCCGACGAAATCCTCCCGCAGCTCAACAGTCTTCGCGCTGTCCTAGCCCAAGAGACGGCCGAGGACCGAGAGGGCCTCACGAACAAACGCAAGACTGCATTCTGGGGCGCTGGCCGACTACGGGGACTGGTGACAGCTCTAGCGATATCTGTCGGTGCCATCGGCGGCGCGGACGAGGCGATCGCAAACGTCGAAAGTGCGGCTGGCAACCTAGACGTCGTGCGCGAGCTGGTAGTTCGTGACTGGGCGCGCGGCGGCTGGTAGGCGATTCCCACCCCGGCCCTAGCGCGCCCCCCTGCTATCCTGACTGCATGTTCGAACGACTGGCTGAGATCGAGGCCCGCTTCGAGGAGGTCAACGGCCTGCTCGCCGATCCCGACGTGGTCGCGGACCACCGCCGGCTGGCTGAACTCGGCCGCGAGCGCTCGCAGCTCGATTCCACCGTTCAGCTCATCCGCCAGTTCCGCGACGCCGAGCAGGCGCTGGCTGACGCCCGCCAGCTGGTGCGCGACGGCGACTCGGACGAGCGCGAACTGGGGCACGAGGAGGAAGACCGCCTGGCCCCGGAGGTCGCGCGGCTGGAGGAGGAGCTGAAGGTCGCGTTGCTCCCCCGCGACCCCGCCGACGAGAAGGACGTGATCGTGGAGATCCGCTCCGGCACCGGCGGCGAGGAGGCGGCGCTGTTCGCGGCCGACCTCTTCCGCGTCTACCAGCGCTACGCGGAGCGCCAGGGCTGGAAGGTGGAGGTGATCAACACCTCGGACGCCTCGGCCGGCGGCTATAAGGAGATCACCTTCGAGCTGCACGGCCAGGGCGCCTACTCGCGCATGAAGTACGAATCGGGCGTGCACCGCGTGCAGCGCGTACCGGAGACGGAGTCGCAGGGCCGCATCCACACCTCGACGGCCACGGTGGCGGTGCTGCCGGAGGTCGACGAGGTCGAGGTCGACCTCGACTGGAACGAGATCCGCATCGACATCTTCCACTCGGGCGGCGCAGGCGGGCAGAACGTCAACAAGGTCGCCACGGCGGTGCG
>JASLOV010000179.1 GCA_030745285.1 Dehalococcoidia bacterium
CAGCACCGACGCCGCGGCGATGTACGTCGGCGACGAGCTCAATCAGCTCCTGTTCGGGCGGGGTGCCGGCAGCGTGCACAGCGGCAGCGAGGACGTGAGGCAGACCATCAAGTCAAACATCGAACCACGCACCGACTAGGCTGCCCTGCGTGGAATACGAGGCGCGCCGTGATTGATACGAGGAACCTGTGGTGAGTGCTCTCTCCGGAGTCCGCGTGCTCGTCATCTCCCCCGCCGCACTTCCATCATCCTGCGCGAGGGCTCCGACCCAGCCGGGGAAGATGGGCTGACGACCCGAGTCGCAGCGACTAGACTCGCGCCACGAGATCGACCGAGGCCGGGGAGGGACCGATGGCGGAGTTCTGGACGATGGGCGGAGGCCGCGCAGGTGGTCCGACAACGACGGGTCTGAACGGCGCGGACCAGGCGGTGCGAGCCGAGGAGGTCGGCTACGACGGCATCGTCTACGTCGACTCGCAGAACCTCGTCGGCGACTGCTACATCGCCATGGCGATGGCGGCGAAGGCGACCTCGACGATTCAGCTCGGCACCGGCGTCACGAACTCGTACACGCGCCACGCAGCCGTGACGGCATCGGTGATTGCCACGGTGCAATCGGAGAGTGGTGGGCGGGCGCACATGGGGATCGGACGGGGCGACTCCGCTCTCGCCCACCTCGGGCAGGCGCCGCACGGGGTCGCGGCGTTCGAGGACTACCTGCGTGACCTCCAGGGCTATCTCCGAGGCGAGGAAGTACCGTTTGAGGCGGGCGGTGACGTCGACGCCCTCGATCTGGCAGAACAGCCGACGTCCAGCCGGCTTCAGTGGCTCGACCCTGACCTGCCGAAGGTGCCCGTCGATGTCGCTGCGACCGGACCTCGCGTGATCGCGGCGGCCGCTCGGCACGCGGACCGCATCAGCCTCAATGTCGGCGCGGACCCGGAGCGAATCCGCTGGGGCATGGACCTGACCCGCGCGGCCCGGGAGGAGGCGGGTCTCTCGCCCGACATCCCCTTCGCCGCCTACCTACCGCTTGTGACGCATGACGACCCGGAGGAGGCGATGCGCATCGGCGCCGGGCAGGTGTCGCTGTTCGCGCGCTTCTCCTCGATGTACGGGACCGTTCAGGGGCCGACATCTGATCAGCAGCGTGAAGTGTTCCAGGGCATTCACGATGCGTACGACATGCGGCAGCACGGCCGCCCGGGCAGCCCACAAGAGGGCAACGTCACCGCCGAATTCACGCGGGAGTTTGGCGTGTTTGGCTCCCCCGCCTACTGCGTCGACCGGCTCGGGCCGCTGAACGAATTGGGGGTTGACCGCTTCATTCTTCGCGGCACTCCGCTCAACCCAGCCAATCCGGACTCCGCGACCGCCGAGCGCTTCGTGCAGGAGGTTGCCTCGCAGCTCAAGAACTGAGCTCTTCGAGCCTCGCTTACGCTGCGTTCGTCCCGCCTCTGCGCGTGCCCTTCATTGATACGGTGGCGTCATCGGGGAGTCGGAGGCCGATCTTTCGAGTTCCTGTTTCCAGATGACGGAAACCCGTGATCACTCAGGGCCCGATCCGGCAACTCCCCCACATCCGCGCGTGCAGGGCGCGGTCGACGATGCGCGGCCAGCCGTGCTGCCGCGCCCAAGAGTCGTCATTCTGGCGGAAGATGACAGGAGTGTACCCTCCACCGAAGGCACGCCCGATGGAAGAGAGAACAGACGTGGCCGAACGACACGAACTCGGTTCCTATCGGGATGCGGCGGAGCGATTCAATCCGCCGAACCGCTACGGCCCGGCGGTGACGTTTCTGGGCGTACCGCGCGCGAACCTGCGGGAGCCGGAGACGTTTCAGGACGCGGATGCGGTCGTGATCGGCGCGCCGTTCGACGGAGGAACGACTTACCGCAGCGGCGCGCGCTTCGGACCGTTGGCGATCCGCAGCGCGGACTACATCGATCACGTGCCGTACCGGCCCAGCCTCGCGCTGGGGATCGATCCGCTCAGCGCGCTGGGCGTGGTCGACGCGGGTGACGTGCTCATGCCACAGGGCGATATCGAAAAGAGCGTGGAGCGGCTGGAGCGGGCGGTGACAACGATCGCCGAGGCGGATGCGATTCCGGTCGTGTTGGGGGGCGATCACACGATTGCGCTGCCCGACGTGACCGGGGTGGCGAACAAGTACGGGCACGGTCGCGTGTCGGTGATCCACTTCGATGCCCACGCGGACACGGGCGAGGCCAATGACGGGCTGCTGCTCGGGCACGGCACGCCGATGCGACGCCTGATCGAGTCGGGGGCGGCGCGAGGGGACCGCTTCTTCCAGCTGGGGCTACGAGGCTACTGGCCGGACCCGCCGGTGCTGGAGTGGATGCGCGAGCAGGGGATGCGTTGGTTCGAAATGACTGAGGTCGTGGAGCGGGGACTGGATGCCTGCATGACGGAGGCGTTCGAGCGCGCAATGGACGACTGCGACGGGGTGTTCCTGTCGATCGACGTCGACGTAGTCGATCCGGGAATGGCGCCGGGAACGGGGACTCCCGAGCCGGGCGGGCTGACGACGCGGCAACTGCTGGACGCCGTGCGTCGCTGTGGCCTGGAGGTACCGGTGGTGGGGCTGGATGTGGTGGAGGTCTCGCCTCCGTATGACGGGCCGGGGAATGTCACGGCGGCGATGGCGAATCGGGTGGTCCTGGAGGCGTTGTCGGGGATCGCGCGTCGACGACGGGACGCCGCCGAGGCGGGATAACCCCGGCGCGGATCCGTTCGTGCTGGACCGGTGGCGCGTCCGTCAGTGCCCCTCCCCCCACGCGAGGGCAGCGTCTCTCCCGGCTCCGGTGCGGCGATGGTGACGCCAGCCGAGCCGTCCGACGGGAGCGTCTCGCCCGGCTCTGGCACATGGAGGGTGACGCCGGGCTCGCCGGCGGGCACTGTGTCGTCGCCCGAGCCTTCTGGAGCCGGGGGCGCAAGGTCTTCGCTCGTCGATGCGTGAGCTGTGTCGCCAAGTTGCAGGTCGGCCAGGCGAAGCAGCGCCACGCCATCCTCGTTGCCCTCGTCGAGTTCGAGGACGTCACGAGCCAGCTCCTGCGCGTCGGCATACCGACCGTTATCAATCGCGGTGTCGGCGTCGTCGAGCATGGCATCGATGCGTCGCTGGATGCGGTCACCTGGCATGACGGGCGGAGTGATGGCTGGGTGAAGGGTGCAGGTGTCGAAATTGCCCGAGCTTCCACGAACGAGATTACCGGCACCGATAGAGACGCCCTCGCTCGGCACAAACCGCTGCGAGGCTATCCTCAGGTCACCGGGCGCAGCAGACGGAGCGGGTCGTGACCACGTACCAGGCGAATGCTGAGGTCGAGGAGCGCACGCAGGAGCTCGGGCGAGCATTGATCGAGACAACCGCCGGCTACCGGGGAGGGCCAGCCGAACGGATCGAGGACTGGCTGCTCACCGAGGCGATGGCGGACGACCGCTTTCGAGGGCGCCTGCTGCGCTACATGGATGTCCTCGCTTCGCTCGACTTCGACTCAAGCGGCCGAGAAGCGAAGCGGCTCGTTAACGAGTATTTCGGCGACGAGTTTCCCGAGTTGCCTCGGGGCCTGCGGTGGCTGCTGAGGATCGCGCGTGACGACCATCTCCCGGCGGCCGTCGTTGGCGAGACCGCGCGCCGGGCGGCGGAGCTCTTCGCACGCCGATTCATCACGCCTCCCGGCATCGATGCGGTCACGAAGACGATCGACGAGCTGGCGGCACGCGGTCGCTATCCGACCTTCGACTTGCTCGGCGAGGCGGTGCTGAGTGAGGCGGAGGCGAAGGCATACCTCGGCGGATACCTCGAGCTGATCGAGCAGCTTGGTGGCGACGCGGCGGCGGGCGGGCGCACCGCTGGCGACGCGCCCGCGCTGCAGATCTCGCTCAAGCTCTCGTCGCTCACCTCGCACTTCAGCCCGGTCGATGCCGAGGGGACCGTCGAGCGCGTGCGGCCCGCCCTGGAAGCGATCGCGGACGCCGCCCGGGCCGCCGGAGTCGGACTCGCCGTGGACATGGAGCAGCATGAGCTGCGCGACGTCACGTGACCGGCAAGGACGGGCAAGGCATCACCATCAACGGCCGTGGCTTCCTGCCGGGTTCCCAGACCGTGATCGTCTTCGACGCCCCGTTCGTGACCGTCAACTTCCTGCGTTTCGTCAACGATACGCTGCTCGCCTACGAGGTGAACGTGCCCACCAACACGCCGCCCGGTACCTATGCCGCTCATGTCATCGTCGATGGCGTGGAGGCGACGCTGGCCAACGCCCTGACGGTCCGCGCCGCCGCAGAGACGGCCGGGCTCGCGCCGTCGCCCACCGCAACCGCGGCGCCGACAGCGACTGCGACGCCGGTTGCGACCGCGGCGCCGGTGACGGCCGCCGCCCCGGCCCAGCAGTTCTCGATCGCCCGCTACGTCGACGACCGGGACAACGAGTACTACTTCGTCCACCCTACGGCCGACACCGATGCGCTGCGCCGCATGGACCTGCGCGCGATGCACGGCTTCTGCACCGGCAACAGCAACACCACCCCCGCGCCCTACACACTGGTGCGTGGACCGTTCCCCAGTCGCGAGGCAGCGGTGGCCGCCTTCGCCGCCGAGCTCACCGACCGTCGCACCATCGGCCTCGGCTGTTACGACCCGGTCAGCGACCTCGCCGGCAGCAACAAGGGCTGGGTCTACCTCTCCGGCGAGATAGCGAATGCCCTTCAGGCCGCTGACTGAGCTCTCGCTCCTCCGGCCCCGGCGAGCGCGCGTCAGTCGGTTGCGAATGACGACTCGCGTGCTGCGCGAGCGTGCGGGAGACGGGTCGCGAGGTACTCGGCGATGTGCAGTACCTGCAGATCGAGGCCGGCGGCGTCCGCCGCGCCGCGCAGATGCAGGATGCAGCCGGGGTTGTCCGTGACCAGGGTCCGCATGCCGGTCGCGGCGACGTTCGCCAGCTTCCGCGCGACCACGCTCTTGCTCATCTCCGGGGCGAGGACCGAGGTCGAACCGCCGAAGCCGCAGCAGACTTCCGCCTCGGAAAGCGGCACGACCTCGACATCGCATACCCGGGCGATGATAGCGCCGATGGCGTCGCCTCGGCCGAGCGCGTTAGTCGCCTGGCAGAAGCGGTGCACGGCCACAGGC
>JASLOV010000180.1 GCA_030745285.1 Dehalococcoidia bacterium
GAGGGCATCGACGCCCAGGGCGAGGTCACGATCCGCGTCGAGGCAGACGGCAACGCCTACAGCGGTCGCGCGGCCGACACCGACATCCTGGTGGCCAGTGCGCGCGCCTACATGCACGCGCTCAACCGTCATCTCGGGGCCGGAAGCACCACGGTCGGCTAGCCGGCTCACCGGCTCAAGCGAGACACCCGCAACCCGGGGAGGGGATCAGTGAGCGAACCACAGCACCCTCGGACGCTGTCCGAGAAGATCTGGGACGCGCACGTCGTCCCCTCCTCATTGCAGGAGGCCGCCCGGGGCGAGGCCGTCGAGGGCATCGACCCGGAGGAGGCCGCGGCGATACTCGCCCAGCGCCCGGACCTGCTCTACATCGACCTGCACCTCGTGCACGAGGTGACCTCACCGCAGGCCTTCGAGGGGCTGCGCCTGGCCGGCCGCAAGGTGAGGCGTGCCGACCTCACGCTCGCCACCGTCGACCACAACGTGCCGACGGCGGACCGCGACAAGTCCAACCCCGACCCGCTCTCGGCGCAGCAGATCGAGGTGATGCAGGCCAACGCGAAGGAGTTCGACGTCCCGCTGTACGACATCTTCGACATCCGCCAGGGCGTCGTGCACATCATCGGCCCGGAGCAGGGCTATACCCAGCCCGGTCTCACCATCGTCTGCGGCGACAGCCACACTTCGACCCACGGCGCGATGGGCGCGCTCGCCTTCGGCATCGGCACGTCGGAGGTCGAGCACGTGCTGGCGACGCAGACCCTGCCGCAGGCGAAGCCGAAGACGATGTCCGTGGAGGTCACCGGCGAACTCGGCCCGGGCGTGACCGCGAAGGACGTGATCCTGACGATCATCGCCGAGATCGGCGTCGACGGCGGCGTCGGCCACGTCATCGAGTACCGCGGCGAGGCCATTCGTAGCCTCTCGATGGCCGGGCGGCTGACCGTCTGCAACATGTCAATCGAGGCGGGCGCACGCGCCGGACTGATCGCACCGGACGAGACTACCTTCGAGTACCTCGAGGGCCGGCCCCACGCCCCGCGGGGCGACGACTGGGACGAGGCTGTTGAGCACTGGCGCACCCTCGTCACTGATGACGGCGCGACCTTCGACAGGTCGATTGTGCTCAATGGCGCCGCCATCGTCCCCTTCGTCACGTGGGGCACGAACCCTGGACAGGGCGCGCCGGTCAACGGCCGCGTCCCCGACCCGGGCGGATTCGCCACGCCGGCGCTGCAGGAGTCGGCCCGCCGCGCCCTTGAGTACATGGACATCGAGGCGGGCACCGCGATCCGCGACATCGCCGTCGACCGCGTCTTCCTCGGCTCCTGCACCAACGGCCGCATCGAGGACCTGCGCGCGGCCGCCGCGATCGTCGAGGGCAAGCAGGTGGCGGACACCGTCCAGGCGATGGTCGTGCCCGGCTCCGGCCTCGTGAAGATGCAGGCTGAGGACGAGGGGCTCGACGTGATCTTCCGCGACGCCGGCTTCGACTGGCGCGACCCGGGCTGCTCGATGTGCCTCGGCATGAACCCCGACATCCTGCTGCCGGGCGAGCGCTCGGCGTCCACATCGAACCGAAACTTCGAGGGGCGGCAGGGGCCGGGCGGCCGCACCCACCTGGTCAGCCCGGAAATGGCCGCCGCCGCCGCCATCGCCGGCCACTTCGTCGACGTGCGCGAACTGCTGTAGGAGCTGGCAATGAAGAAGGTTGAGAAGGTCACCGGACACGCCATCCCGTTGAACCGCGCGAACGTCGACACGGACCAGATCATCCCGGCCAAGCACCTCAAGCGCATCGAGCGCACGGGCTACGGCCCCTTCGCCTTCGAGTCGTGGCGCGAGGACCCGGACTTCGTGCTGAACGACCCGGCCTATGGCGGCGCGAAACTGCTGATCTCGCGCCACAACTTCGGCTCCGGCTCCAGCCGCGAGCACGCCGTCTGGGCGGTCGAGGGGCTGGGCGTCGAGGCCCTGATCGCGCCGTCGTTCGCCGACATCTTCAAGAACAACTGCATGAAGGTCGGAATCCTCACCGTCGAGCTGCCGGAGGAGGACGTCGACTACCTGATGGCCCGCTCCGAGGAGCTTCCCGACGCTGGCATCGAGGTTGATCTCCAGGCGCAGACCGTGCGCACCACGGACGGCTCATGGGAGCGCCCCTTCGAGATCAGCCCCTTCGCCCGCTGGCGACTGCTGAACGGCTTCGATGACATCGGCATGACGCTCGCCTACGACACGGACATCGAGGCCTTCGAGCGGCAGCGACCCAACCGCCTGCCGGTGACGACGGCGGACTGACCGCGCGCACCGTGATCCCGCGCAAGTTGGTTTGCCCGTTGCGAGCGACGCTGCCGGAAGCCGACCTCGATGCCGCCACGGTGCTGGGCGAGGGCTGGGCGCAGGTCGCGTACCGCGTGCCCACCGCAGACGGAGACTGGGTACTGCGCCACCCGCAACTGACGAAGTACGACGCCACGAAACACCCCGACCTGCTTGCGATGGCAGTCGCGGACCTCGAACGCGAAGCGAGGCTGCTCCCTGCGCTCGCCGAGCACGGTCTCCCCGTGCCGCCCGGCATGCGGCTGCTGCACGATGATGGCGGGCAGATCGCCGGCACGATACACCGCCCGATTGACGGCGAGCCCGTTGCCCGCGCGATGCTCGTCGGCGGCACTCGTACGCGACTGGCGGCCGCCTTCGGGGCGTTCTTCACCCGCCTTCACGCCTTCCCGCGTGACCGCGCGGTCACGCTCGGGCTGAAAGACATCGATCTCTGGAAGGACGAGTACTGCGGGCTCGTCGAGTTCTGCCGGCCACTGCTGGCCGCACGGTCACGCGCGTGGTTGGACGTGACCGTCGAGCGATTCCTCGCCGAGGGCGGCACCACCGGGGCTCCTCGCGTACTCATTCACGGCGACATCGGACCGGAGCACCTGCTCATCAGCCCGGATCGAGAGTTCGCGGGGTCGATCGACTTCGGAGACGCGATGGTGGCCGATCCCGCGCTCGACTTCGCGGGACTCTGGCTGGCCTGCCGCAAGCCGTTCATGGAGCAGGTCCTGACCCACTACGGCGGCGAGATCGACCCGGGCTTGCGTCGCAGGGCGGGATTCTATGTCGAAGTCGTCGGCCTCTATCAGGTGCGCTACGGCGACCTCGTAGAGGACGGGCGGGAACACACCTCCGGCAAACGCCGCATCGCCGCGCGGGCGGCGGCAGCGACCAGGCGTGGCGCGCGCTAATCTGCGCCACTGGGACCGGTTCGAGGTCTGTGCGATGGTGCGAACAGCGACGCTGGGACGTTGCATGCAACGGTTGACAGGAGCGTGAGCTCAATCAGAGAATCGACGCATGGTCAATGATCGGGTACTTGATCGCGCCGATGGAACCACTGGAGGCTCGTCCGCTTTCAGATGGTTCGATGGCGCTCCACGCGGGCAACACGCCTTCCCGTCGTGCTCTGTTACGAGGTCAGGCAGCATGACATTCGGAGTCGAGGCCGTTCGTGCGCTCGGCAACTCGCCCGCAGTCAGACTTGGTTGGGACTCTGAGCATCGCCGGATCGGGGTCGCAGCCGCCGCGAAAGGCGAAGCAGGCGCGCTAGCGCTGCGAACGCAAATGACCAGCGGAGGGAAGGACACGGGCAGTCGATCTGTGTTCGCGAGAGCGTTCTTGCTCTACCACGGAATCCTGCCGACGGAGAACAACCGCTTCAGGCTGGACGAAGTCGAGATGGGCGTGTTCGCCCTGGAGCTTGACTCCCCTCTCCCGAAGAAGAGCTACACAAAGAGAACAAGTCCCGAGGGAGCACCGAATCGAGCCGATTCCGGCATCGAGCCGTGAACGGAAAAAGCGAAGGCGCCGGGGGAAACGGCCTACAGAGCACAACCCCCGACGCCGGCAGCCGGAAGGAATCCGACCGAAGCGCATACTACTCCCGGCTCCGAAGCGGAGCCACCCCTCGACAACAGCACGCACGAACGACCGGCGATGCGCCGGTCGTAAGGAGTCTAGTAATGGGGATAACCAATCCTTGGCACACGTACGGCTCGCACAGCTCTGGCAATCAGCCAAGCGTGTACGAGTTGGGAAATTCGAGCGGAACGGTTCAGTACATTGGCCGGTCTGGCAACCTC
>JASLOV010000181.1 GCA_030745285.1 Dehalococcoidia bacterium
GTCAGCCCCAGCCGCTCGTACTCGACCGCCTCCTCGATCAGCGCGTGGGTGCCGACGATGATCTGCGCGGCCCCCTGGGCGATCGCGCCGATGGCGTCGCGCCGCTCCTTCGCGCGCGTGGAGCCGGTGAGCAGCACGGCACGCAGCGGCAGCGGCAGGTACGGCACCGGCAGCAGGCCGTGCAGTGGCGACCCTGAGTCCCCCGACAGGCCATCCCCCGAAAGCAGCGAGCAGATCGTGCGGAAATGCTGCTCCGCCAGCACCTCCGTCGGCGCCATCAGCACCGCCTGCCGCCCGCTGGCGACGGCGGAGAGCATCGCCGCCAGCGCGACGACGGTCTTGCCGGAGCCGACGTCGCCCTCCATCAGCCGCGCCATCGGCACCGTCTGTGCGATGTCGCCGAGCACGTCGTTCAGCGCCCGCCGTTGCGCGCCCGTCAGCTCGAACGGCAGCCCCGCGATGAAGGCCTCGGCGGTCGAGCGGTCCACGATCGCCGGGGCGTCGCCCGTCTCCTGCCACTCGCGCTTGCGGCGCACGACGCCCAGCTGGATCGCCAGCAGCTCGTCGAAGGCAAGCCTGCGCAGCGCCTCCTGCAGCGCGGGCTGGTCGTCCGGGTAATGCACCTGCCGCGTCGCCTCGACGATGCCCAGCAGGCCGTGGCGGGCGCGCACCTCCTCCGGCAGCGTCTCCGGGAGCCGATCCGCGAACTGTTCGAGCATGCTCGCGATCAGCGTGCGCAGCGTGCGCTGCGCCAGCCGCTCCGTCAGCGGGTACATCGGCACCAGCCGTCCGGTGTGGGTCCGTCCGCCGTTCGCTTCCGATAGCAGTTCGAACTCGGGGTTCTGGAAGGTCGGGCGGTTGCGGTAGGCGCGAACGAGCCCGGAGACGGCGATCTGCGCGCCCTCGCGCATCGTGCGGGCGAGGTACGGCTGATTGAACCAGAGCACGCGGATGCGGGCGCCCGCCTCGTCCGTCACCTGCACCTCGGTCGAGCGCATGCGGCCGCCGCGCCCCATGCGGATCTCGCGAGCGCGGTCGATCGTGCCGCGGATCGTCTGCTCCTCCCCGGGCAGCAGCTCCGAGATCGGCACCGTGCGCGAGAAGTCGTTGTGGCGGCGCGGATAGTGGCGCATCGCGTCGCCGACCGTGCGCAGCCCGAGCCGTTCGAGCCGGTCGAAAGTCGCGCCGCGCAGCCCCGTGCGAGCGTCGCGCAGCGGCACCTCAAGCGCCGCCGCCCCCGGCGGGATCTTCGGCGCCGGGGCCGTCCGCTTCGCCGGCTGCGCGACCGCCGCGCGCTTCGAGGGCGCTGCGCGGCTCTTCGCCCGCGGCTTCGAAGCTCGCTTCGAGGGCGCGGCCTCCTCCGCCGCGATCGTGGCGATGGCGCGACGTGCCCACTTGCGGCGCGCCTCGGCGTCCAGCGAGCGGTACCCCTCGGGCGGCAGCGCGCCGACCATCCGCAGCAACGCCGAACGCGGCTGCTCGCCCCGCGCCTGCTCGCGCAGCAGCCCGTCCAGCCCGCCCTCGACGGACGTGTCGGGACAGCCGCCCTCGAGTTCCTCTTCGAGGACGCCGCGCAGCCGGCCGAGGTCGGCGGTCACCCGCCGGGGGCGGGGGAGGAGATCACCGTAAAGCCGACGGCGCCGGGGCCGGCGTGGACACCGATCGTCGGTCCGAGCGTTCCCGTGACGATCGGCACATCCGGGGCCAGCTCGTGGAGGCGGTCGGCGACGGCCTGCATCCGTTCCGGGGCGACGGCGTGCATCGTGCCGGCGACCTCAAGCGGAAAGCGCTCCTGGGCTAGTTCGATGCCCTTCTCCAGCGCCTTCGCCTGGGTGCGTGCACGCGCCAGTTGCACGACCTCGCCGTTCTCGAAGGTCAGCACCGGCTTCACCTTCAGCATCGTGCCGAAGACGTGCGAAACGCGGCCGATCCGGCCGCCATGCAGCAGGTAGTCGAGTGTGTCGAGCACGAAGTAGGCCCGGGTGCGCGAGAACTGGTCCTCGACCTGGGCCTTCGCCTCGTCCAGCGAGCCGCCCGCCTCGATCACCCGCCCCGCCTTCAGGACCCCGAGACCGAGCGCCAGCGAGGCCAGGCCGGAGTCGACGTGCTCCACGCGCACGTCGAGCCCCTCTGCGCCCTGTTGCGCTGATGCCAGCGTGCCGCTCAGGCTGCCCGCGAGGTGGATCGAGAGGATCTCGGTCGCGCCCTCACGCACCAGCTGCTCGTACCGCTCGCGGAAGGCGGCCGGCGATGGCTGCGAACTGGTCGGCAGCTCGGGCGAACGGGCCAGGCGCTCGAAGAACGTATCGGTGTCGATGTCGACGCCGTCGAGCAGCGCCTCGTCGCCGAACAGCACGGTCAGCGGCACGACCTCGATGCGATGTTTGGCCGCGAGCTCCACCGGCAGATCCGCGGTGGAGTCGGTCACGATGCGGACGGTCATCGGCGGAGTCTACTCGACCCCCAGAATGTACGGGTAGTGCGACTGTCCGCCGTGCACCACCTCGACCTCGATGTGCCCGTGTGCCGCCTCGATCAGCGCCGGCACGCGCTCGCCGGCGCCGGCGGGCGCGTCCGAGCCGAGGTAGACCGTGACCAGGTCAGCGCCGTCCGCCACACCGTTCAGCACCGCATCGAGCCCGGTCATGAGCGCCTTATCCAGCGAGTCGGCGCGAGCCACCAGCGTACCGTCCACCAGCACGATGGCGTCCCCCAGGCCCACATCCACGCCCTCCACGACCGTCTCGCGGACGGAGCGGGTGACTTCTACGCAGTGCACTCCCTCGATGGCGTCGCGCATGGCAGCGCCGACCGCCTCCGCGTCGCCCTCCGGCGCGTAGGCCAGTGCCGCGCCGAACCCGCCGGCGACGGAGCGCGTCGCGATCACCGTGATCAGCTCCGGTTCCTGCGCGGCGGCCTGCTCCGCCGCCAGGATCACGTTCGAGTCGTTCGGCAGCAGGAAGACGTGCTCGCGCCCCGCCCCCCTTGCCGCCTCCAGCAGCTCGCCGGCGCTGGGGTTGGCGGTGGGGCCGCCGTCGACGATCTGCGAGGCCCCCAGTTCACGGAAGGCGGTGGCGATGCCGTCGCCCTGCGTGACGACGACCAGTCCGAGCGCGTGCAGCTCGACCGGCGGGCACGAGCGCTCGTGCCCGCCGGTCCACGAGTCGTGCTGGGCCTGCATGTTTTCGACCTTCACGGACTCCAGCGCCCCGACCGCGGCCCCCGCCGAGATCGCGGGCCCGGGGTCGACCATGTGGACGTGGATGTGCAGCGCATCGTCGTATCCGACGACCAGCACCGACTCGCCGCCCGCTTGATCGAGCGCCACGTGCAGCTGCTCGCGGTCCAGCCCGCTGCCGACCACGACGAACTCCGTGCAGTAGCCGTGGCCCCCGTGCGCCACGCCGGAGAGCTCGACCGTGCTCGCCTCCGTCGCCATCGGCTCCGGCAGCTGCTGCCCGAGGTAGCCGTAGCGCATGCCGGCCAGCAGCAGAGAGACGCCCAGCCCGCCCGCGTCGACCACGCCGGCCTCGGCCAGCTTCGGGAGCAGGGTCGGGGTGCGCTCGACGCTCGCCTCGGCCTCGGTGTCGGCGACCTCGAGCACATCGCCCAGCGTCGCGTCCTGCGGCGTCGCACCCGCGGCTGCCGCCGCTTCGCGGATGACGGTCAGCATCGTCCCCTCCACCGGCTCGGCGACCGCGCCGTAGGCGGCTTCCGCCGCCGCCGCGAGGCCGCCGCGCATCGCCGCGCCGCCGACCTCCTCCGGGCCGTCGATCGACTCGGCGAGCGAGTCGGCCAGCCCGCGTATGATCTGGGAGAGGATCACTCCGCTGTTGCCTCGCGCGCCCAGCAGGGCGCCGCGCGCTATCGCCTGCATGTACGCGCCGACGTTCTCATCGGCCGGTTCGCGGGCGTCGCCCGCTTCGCAGGCGGCGCGCAGCGTCAGCAACATGTTCGTGCCGGTGTCGCCGTCCGGTACCGGGTAGACGTTGATCGCGTTGACGGGTTCGCGGTTCAGTTCCAGCCAGTGTTCCGCGGTACGGAAGACGTGCCGCAGGCTGGCGGTGTTCAGTGTCAGCGGCGGTTCCATCGTTCCCAGCCCGCCCGCGATGGACGCACGTTCGCGCCCGATGCTAGCCTTTGGATGTCGCGTACTGTACACGACACCACCGACGCGAGACAGGTACCCCGATGGCCTCAGGCAAGTGCGATATCTGCGGCAAGCGGACGCGGTTCGGCCGCAACATTCGCCACTCCACGCGTGGGTCGAAGTGGGTGCGCAAGGCGCCCCGCACGAGCCGCTTCTTCAAGCCCAACGTCCACAAGAAGCGAATGCTGATCGACGGCAAATGGGTTCGCAAGAACGTCTGCACGCGCTGCCTGCGCACCCAGATGAAGCTCAAGGTCTAGCAGCCCCCCTCAACGCCCCTCAGGCTCTTTCGGCCCGAGCGAGGCCACCTGACCGCGGTGCTTACCGTCACCCGCCCGCCAGTACGCGACGGAGCGTGCTGAGCGCCTGCTGAGGCGTCTCATCGGGGTTGAAGACCGCCGAGCCTGCGACCAGCGTATCCGCGCCCGCCTCTACGCAGAGGTGCGCGTTGTGCGCCTTCACCCCGCCGTCGACTTCCAGCACGACGTCGAGCCCCGCCGCCTCGACCAGCCCGCGCAGGCGTCGCACCTTCTCCAGCGGCTCGACCAGCATCTGCTGGCCGCCCCGCCCCGGGTGCACCGTCATCACGATCACCTCGTCGAGCGAAGCAAGCAGCGGCTCGACGAGATCGAGGCCGCTGTCCGGGCTGACCGCCACGCCGGCCGCGCAGCCCGTCGCGTGCGCCTGCTCGAGGGTGCCAGCGATGTCGTCGCTGCTACCACCGGCCTCGATGTGGAAGACGAGCGTGTCGGCGCCGGCCTCGGCCAGCGCGGCGAACTGGGCCGCCGGATCGGCGACCATCATGTGCACCTCGATCGGCATCGCCGTCGCCCGCTCGATCGCCTCCACCACCGGCGCCCCGAAGCTCATCTGCGGCACGAAGTGACCGTCCATCACGTCCAGGTGCCAGAGGTCCGCGCCACCCTCCTCGGCCGCCTGCGCCGCCTCCGCCAGCCGCCCGAAGTCGGCGGTGAGGATCGACGGCGCGATGCGGAGAGCACGAGGCTGCACGCTGCTCATGACGCGCGCTCCCGGTCCAGCCGCTCGTTCGCCGCCGCATGCTGCGCCGCCACGGCGTCCGGCGCGGTGCCCCCGGGCGCGGAGCGGGCGGCGAGCGCCGAGGCGAGGTCGATCTCGATCACGTCCGCCTCGAATGCCGGGTGCGCCTCGCGGTACTCATCGAGCGTGAGGTCGGTGAGGGTCTGCCCCCGGCGCTCGCAGTGCGCGACTAGCGCCCCGACGGCGGCGTGCGCCTCGCGGAACGGCACGCCGCGCTTCGCCAGGTAGTCGGCGACATCGGTCGCGAGCGCGAAGTTCGCGACCGCCATCTCCGCCCCCCGTTCGGCGTCGAAGCCGAGCGTCGGCAGCATCGCGCTCATCACCGCGAATGAGACCAGCAGCGTGTCGACGGTGTCGAACAGCGACTCCTTGTCCTCCTGCAGGTCCTTGTTGTAGGCCAGCGGCTGCCCCTTCAGCAGCGTCAGCGACTGCACGAGGTTGCCCAGCACCCGCGCGCTCTTTCCCCGCGCCAGCTCCGCCACGTCCGGGTTCTTCTTCTGCGGCATGATGCTGGAGCCTGTGGAGAAGGCATCGTCCAGCCGCGCGAAGCCGAACTCCGCGCTCGCCCAGAGGATGATCTCCTCCGCCATGCGCGAGAGATGCACCATCGCCAGCGCTGCCGCCGCGTGGAAGTCGACCGTGAAGTCGCGGTCGGAGACGGCGTCCAGCGAATTTGTCGCGACCGCGTCGAAGCCGAGCTCGGCGGCTACGAAATCGCGGTCGATCGGGTAGGTGACGCCGGCCAGCGCGCCCGCGCCCAGCGGCAGTACGTTGGCCCGCGCCCGCGCC
>JASLOV010000182.1 GCA_030745285.1 Dehalococcoidia bacterium
GACGGCGCCACAGGTGATGGCGATCGAGCCGGTGCTCGGCGTGATCGAGCATCAGACGTTGCACCCGGAGGCGCGCCTGTTCGCTCGCGACCCGGGCCTCTATCACGTCAGCATCTTCGGCCAGCCCGGTGGAAGCGGCCCCTGGGGATGGCGCTTCCAGGGTCACCACATCTCCCTCAACTACACGCTCGTCGACGGTGAGATCGCCTCGTTGCCGACCTTCTTCGGCTCCAACCCTGCCGAGCTGGGCGCGCACCGCCCGCTGGCGGCGGAGGAGGACTTCGCACGGGACCTCGTCATGTCCCTCGACGGCGACCAGCGCTCGGCCGCGCTGATCTCGCCGGTCGCGCCGGAGGACATCGTCACCTTCGAGCACCGCGCGGTTGAGGACGGTCAGTTGCCGGCGCTCTTCGCCGGCGGCCGCGACCTCACGCCCGAGGAACGTGACGAGCAACAAGCCGCACGCAGGGCGAAGCTGGGGCTCACCGCGGAGATGCTCGAGGTGCTGAAGTACTCGAGCACGCCTCGTGGCGTCGCCGCCTCAACCATGGACGGCGGTCAGCGCCAGCGGCTGACGAGCCTGATCCGCGCCTACGTCGACCGCCTGCCGAACCAGGTCGCCCAGTTCGAATGGACGAGGCTCGAACGTGGCGGCATCGATGGCGTCCACTTCGCGTGGGGCGGGCCCATCGAGCGGCACGAGCCGTACTATTATCGGTTGCAGGCGCCGAACTTCCTCGTGGAGTGCGACAACACCCAGAACGACGCGAACCACATCCACAGCGTCTGGCGCGACCCGGCAAACGACTTCGGCGCAGCATTGCTCCGCGACCACTACGCCGCGGCGCACCAGCAACCAGAATGAGCGAGAACGGAGCAGTGCGATGACGACAGCGACCGGCGCGGTGGGGCTGGACCCCACTCTCTTCGGGCCCGACGCCGTCTCCGAGGAGACTCGAGCGGCCAACGCGTTGATGGCGGAGCAGCTCGCGGCGGCCCCGCCGACCCACGAGCAGGACCCCGTCGCCGTGCGCAGGGCACGGCTGGAAGGAACCGGCCGGCTGCCTGCGCCGGTGCGGTTGGACAACGGCGAAGACCGCTCGATCTCCGGGCCCGCCGGTGACATTCCGCTGCGAGTCTTCGTCCCGGAGACGGTGAACGGCGTCTACCTGCACATCCACGGCGGCGGCTGGGTGCTCGGAACCCACGACCAGCAGGACGAGCGGCTGTGGGAGACGGCGCAGACCGCCAACGTCGCCGTCGTCAGCGCTGGCTACCGGCTTGCCCCCGAGGACCCCTACCCCGCCGGCCCGGACGACTGCGAGACCGCAGCCACCTGGCTTGCCGAGCACGCCGTCAGTGAGTTCGGCAGTGATGTGCTGACCATCGGCGGCGAATCGGCGGGGGGGCACCTCTCGGCCGTCACGTTGCTGCGGATGCGCGACCGGCACGGCTTCACCGGCTTCGCCGGCGCGAACCTCGTCTACGGCGCTTACGACCTCGGCATGACCCCCAGTCAGACCCGCGGGACCGAGGCGATGGTGATTCCCACGGCGACGATGGAATGGTTCTACGACTACTTCGTGCCGGCCGAACAGCGTCGTGACCCGGATGTCTCGCCGCTGTACAGCGAGCTGCACGACCTGCCGCCGGCCCTCTTCACCGTCGGCACGCTCGACCCGCTGCTCGATGACAGCCTGTTCATGCACCAGCGCTGGCTGGCGGCGGGCAACGACTCGGAACTGGCGGTCTATCCGGGTGGCGTCCACGGCTTCAACGGCCTGCCGATCACGATCGGCACGGAGGCCAATGCACAGCAGTATGACTTCATCAAGCGAGTAGTCGACGGCGCATAGTTACGCAGTGATAGTTGCGCAGCGATGTGCAGAGAAGGGAACTCCCCATGAAAGCGGCGATCTTCCACGCTCCGCTGGAGGAGCTGACGATCGAACAGATCGACATCTCCGAGCCGACCGAGCACGAGGTGCTGGTGAAGACGATGGCCAGTGGCGTCTGTCACAGCGACCTCCACTTCATCGACGGCCTCTACCCGATGCGCGCCCCGGCCGTGCTCGGCCACGAGGCCGCCGGGGTCGTCGAAGCCGTGGGCTCGCTGGTCACCGACTTCGCCGTCGGCGACCGCGTGATCGCCTGCCTCTCGGTCTTCTGCGGCCACTGCGACAACTGCCTGAGCGGACACCCCAGCATCTGCACCACCCGTCCGACGCGCGGCCGAGATGAGGAGCCGCGCCTGAGCTGGGAAGGCGACGCCGTCGGCCAGATGGCGAACATCGGCAGCTACGCTGAGCAGATGCTGCTGCACGAGAACGGCGTCGTGAAAGTCGAACAGGACATCGGCTTCGCGCAGATGGCGCTGATCGGGTGTGGCGTCACTACCGGCGTCGGCGCCGTCCTCAACACCGCGCAGATCGAGGCCGGCTCAACGGTCGCCGTCTTCGGGGCCGGTGGCGTCGGCCTCTCGGCGATCCAGGGCGCGCGCATCGGCGGCGCACGCATGATCATCGCCGTCGACGTCGTCGAATCGAAGCTCGCGACGGCGCGCGAACTGGGCGCGACCCACGTCGTCGACGCCTCCTCGCGTGACCCGGTCGAGGCGATCCTCGACCTCACCGGCGGCGGCGCGGACTACACCTTCGAGGCGATCGGCCTGAAGATCGCCGCCGAGCAGTGCTTTGAGGCGATCCGCTCAGGCGGCACGGCCACGGTCATCGGCATGATCCCCGTCGGCCAGAAGGTGGAGCTGGACGGCCCCTCCTTCCTGCGCGAGAAGAAGATCCAGGGCTCCAGCATGGGGTCGAACCGCTTCCGCGCCGACATGCCGAAGTACATCGACTTCTACCTCCAGGGCCGCCTCAATCTCGACGAAATGATCACTCGTCGCGGCTCGCTCGAAGATGTCAACGAGGCGTTCCGCGCGATGAAGGCGGGCGAGGTCGCTCGCAGCGTCCTGGAGTTCTAGACGGCCGTGATCCGTGCGTGACTGGGACGCAGACCGAAAGGGTGAGGGCATGAGCCCTCGCCCCGTCGACGGGTGACTGGGGGCGCCAGCCGGTTGCGCCTCGAACCCGCCGCCTGCATCGGTCGCACGGTGGAGGTCGAGGTCGACCGCCCCCTGGGGAGCCGTCATCCCGCGCACCCCGACCTCGTCTACGAGCTGAACTACGGATTCGTGCCCGACACCATGGCTGCCGATGGCGAGCCAGTCGATGCTTACATCATTGACTTCGGAGAGCCGGTCAAGCAGGCGGAGGGTCGGGTTGTCGCCGTCGTCAGGCGGCGTGACGACGTCGAAGGCAAGCTCGTGGTGCGGTGCGGCGACCAGCTCCTCACCACCGCGGCGATCGAGGCCGCAGTCCACTTCGTCGAGCAGTATTTCGACAGCAAGGTTCTGCGCGAGTGACCCTCGGCCGCCGGCCGCCTCAGGCCTCCGTCAGGCAGAGTCGATCAGCGCACGGATGTCGTGCTTCGCGTCGAGGATGCCGGCCCAGAGGTCGCCGGCCGACTCGATGCGGTCCGGCGCGGTGAGAATTGTGAAGTCGGTCGGGTAGACATCGTCGAGCTCGTCCCAGCGCAGCGGCATGGAGACGGGCGCCCCGGGCTTGGCGCGCGGCGAGTAGGCGCTGGCCAGGTTCTTGATACGAGCGTTCTGGTTGGCGTCGAAGAAGACCTTGCCGGCGCGCTTCTCGACCGACCATTCCATCGTCACCTCGCGCGGATACGCCCGCACGAGGAAGCCGCCCAGCGTCTCGGCGATCGAGCGAATCACGGCGTAGTCGAAGTTCCGCAGCACCGGCACGTAGATGTGAAGCCCCATCGCTCTCGAGGTCTTCACAAACGACGAGAGCGACGCCGCGTCCAGCAACTCCTTCAGCCACTGGGCCACCTGAACGGTCGTATGGTAGGCCTTGCGATTCAGCTCCGGCTCCTCGCCCGCCCCTTCCTTGCCCGAGTAGATGTAGGGGTCGAGGTCGAAGAGCACGAAGTCCGGGTAGTTCAGCAGCGACGCCTCGATCTGTTCCTTCGATCCGGTGAATTGCGTCGAGTGCAGGTGGCCGTCCGGCTCCGGGTCGACGCGAGCCAGCGAGGTGTGCAGGGCGAGGTCCGCGACCTGCCCGAGCCACAACAGCGTGCCGAGATTGTTGCAGAGCATGAACTGCTGGTCGCGATTGTTGGCGTAGACGCCGATAGTCTCCACGAACGGCGGGGCCTGCTCATTGTGCTTCTGGTAGAAGTAGTCGCCCTCGATACCATTCGGATAGCGCGTCAGCGTCAGCGGGCGGTCGCGGAGCTGCGGCAGCAGCACCGGCGCGACCCCGGCGAAATAGACCAGCAGGTCGCGCTTCGTGAGCGCGCGCTGGCCGCGGATCTTCGGCCACATCACCTTGTCGAGGTTTGTCAGCGCGATCTCGTTGTCGCCGACCAGGAGCCGCAGCGTCTTCGCGCCGCCGTCGAGCTGGTCGAGCACCGATGCGATCTCCGAGGCGAGCTCACTGCTCGAGGGCTCATCGATCGAAGTGGAGGGCGGGGGCGCGGACGAATGTGGTGGCGCGCTGACCTCGAGCCGTCACACATCCTTCGCAGCCTTGTCGTCGCGCAGCCGCTAGAAGACCGGCGCCCGCAGGTGGCCGTCGTTCGTCCACTGCGCGAACTCGACCTCGACGACGAGGCGCGGCGTCACCCAGGTCGCATCGCCCGCATCATCGGGCGCGCCGCCGGGCAGCGGGCAGGTCTTGCGCGTGATGCGATCGAGGCTGCGCCGGATCGCCGTTAGCGTTGCGTCGTCGAACCCACCACCGACGCGACCGGCCGAGATCAGCTCGCCGTCATCGTTGCGGGTGCCGAGCAGCAGCGAGCCGAACGTCGACGCCCGCGCCCCGTTGCCCGGACTGAACCCCACGACGACGAACTCATCGCTCTGCGTGGCCTTCACCTTCAGCCAGTTGCGGGAGCACTTTCCGCCCTCGTACTTGCTGTCGGCGCGCTTGGCGACGATGCCCTCGAAGCCGAGGCCCTGCACCGCCTCGTAGGCTGCCTTCCCGTCCCGCTCGAAGTGCTCGACCGCCTGCACGCGAGCGGTCGGCAGCAGCGTGCGCGCCAGCATCGCCTTGCGGTGGCGCAGCGGGACGCGGCGCAGGTCGTAGCCATCGAGGTAGAGCAGATCGAAGGCGAAGAAGATCACCGGCACGTCCGCCTCGGCGCGCTCGATATTGTGACTACCCAGCAGGTTCATGCGCTGCTGCAGCACTTCGAACGAGGGCACGCCGCGTTCGTCGAGCGCGACGATCTCGCCGTCGAGCAGCATCGACCCGGCCGGCTGTCTCGCCAGGGCCGCCGCGGGCGACGGGTACTGATCGGTGATCGGGCGGCCGGTGCGCGATCGCAGCGCGACCGACTCGCCGTCGACGAGGGCGAGCGCCCGGATGCCGTCGAGCTTCGGCTCGAAGAGCCACTCCTCCGAGGAGAACGCATCGGCGGTCGCTGTCGCCAGCATTGGCGCGAACCTGGCCGGCGGCTTCGCACGCTTCGCGCCGGGCAGATCGCCAAGCCGCGCCGGCGTCGCCTCGCGCGAGCGATCGGGCAGGTGGCCGGCCTTCAGTTCGGCGACGGTCAGTGACGAGACCACCGAGGCGTCATCGTCGGTGATCTCGCGATGCTCGTCGACCGCCACGTCGTGGTGCTTGATCAGCAGCCAGCTGTCCTCCGACTGCTGGGTCTTCACCAGCGTCCACGACCCCTTCAGCTTATGGCCGCGGAGGGCACCGAGAGCTTGCCGCCCTTGATGCCCTCCCGCATCCGCGACTCGGCCTCTGCGCGGTCGTGGAACGAGAGCCGGCCGTCCTCGTCCGGCGAGTAGGTGCCGTGGTCCCAGACGATCACCTCACCGGCCCCGTACTGGCCCTTCGGGATCACTCCCTCGGATGTCGCGTAGTCCAGCGGGTGATCCTCGGTCATCACCGCCAACCGCTTCTGCGCCGGGTCGAGCGAGGGGCCGCGCGGGACGAGCCACGACTTGAGCACGCCGTCGACCTCCAGCCGCACGTCGTAGTGCAGCCGGGTCGCATCGTGCTTCTGGACGACGAAGGTCAGCGGGCCCTTACCGGATGCGGGGAAGGCGGTTGCTCCACCGGACGGCTCGGGCGTGCTCTCGAAGTCGCGCTTGTCGTCGTACGCGCGCAGCGGCGCGCGCTTCGCGGTCGCGACCTTCTTGCGTGCAGGCTTCTTCCGTGCAGGCATGCGGGCCCGGACTCAGCCAGGCAGCCTGGCCAGCCGGCGCTAGCCGGCAGCCGCCTTGCGGCGGCGGCCCGATGCCTTCCTGGTTGGCTTCGTTCCCGCCTCGCTGCTCTTGCCGTTCCCTACCTTCGTCGCCTCGACGCTCGCCTTCAGCGCCGCCATCAGGTCAATCACCTTGGCCGTCTCCGGCTCCTCCGCCTGGACGACCTCCTGGCCTTCGAGCTTGGCGTCGATGATCGTCATCAACGCGTCGCAGTATTCGTCCTTGAAGTTCTCCGGCGCGAACGGCTGCTCGAGCATCTCGATCAGCGTGAACGCTATCTGCATCTCCTCGTCGGAGACATCGACGGTGTCGACCGGCTCCAGGTTGCGCAGCCGGATCTCGTCCGGGTAGAAGAGCGTCTCCAGCATGATGCGCCCGTCCTGCGGGCGCATCGCGCAGAGCTGCTCCTTGCTGCGAATCGCCACCTGGGCGATCGTCGTCAGCCCCTTCTCCTCCAGCGCGCGCAACAGCAGCGCGAAAGGCTTCATCCCGGTCTCGTCCGGCTCCAGGTAGTAGGCCTTCTCGTAGTAGACGGGGTCGATCTCGTCCGCGCTGACAAACGCCTCCAGCTCGATCGTGTGCTTGCTCGCCAGCGGAAGCTTCTCGAAGTCCTCGGGCTCGAGGACCACGTAGCGGTCCTTGGCGTACTCGTAACCGCGCACGATCTCCTCGTACGGGATCTCCTTGTCCTCGGCGGCGCACCAGCGCAGCTGCCGCACGCGCGAGTTGTCCTCGCCGTGGAGCTGACGGAACGAGACATCCTTGCTCTCGGTCGCCGTGAAGAGCTTCACCGGGATGCTCACCATCCCGAAGCTGATGGCGCCGCGCCAGATTGATCGTGGGGCATGACCGACCCCTCCTCATCCCCCTTGCGCCGGACCGTCGGCAAGACCGGACTCTCGGGGGCAATCAGTATAAGCAATTGTTACGTCTACTAGAGTGCCTCGGTGTCACCATTGTCACCGCCGCCGGTCGAGTTGACGTAGCCACGCTCTGAGGCGCAGTGAGCCACGCCAAGACCGGCGCCGCGTTCTACGACTCAGAGCGAATGCACCGGAGACGCGCTTCCTGGTCCGGAGCTACACCGGGCAGAGCCGCTCGCGGCCTATCCGCCGTAGTTCAGGCCGAGCTCGCTGAGCGTGAGCACCGCCGCGGCGTCATCGCGCAGACCGACATCGGTGACCTCGGCCACCACCACGGCGTGATCGCCGATCTCGACGGTCTCGCGTAGCGTCAGCTCCGCCCACGCCGGGGCGTCGGTCAGCACGATTGCACCGCCGTCCGTGCGCTCGAACGCGATGCGGGCGTCCTTCGTCACGAACTCGTCGCCATCGGTCTCTGCGTCGCCGAAGAAGGCGAAGGCGAGGTCGCCCTGGCCGCTGCCGAGGAACGACATCGCCAGCTTGCCTCCGGCCTTCACGTTGGCGAACGACGTCGTATCGGTCCTTACGCCCATCGCCACGAGCGGCGGCTCGAAAGACATCTGAGAGACCCAGTTGATTGTGCCGGATCCGACGGAGTCCTCGGTCACGGCCGTCAGCACGTACAGGCCGTACGGGATCATTCGTAGCGTCGCCTTCTTGGCGTCGGCGTCCATATGCAGTCCCCTTCCACGAGTGAGGACGGCAGTATAGCGGCGCACTCCCGGATACCGCCGCCCACGCCGCACTCCCGGCCCGCTGCCTCCCCTCGCGCACTGCTCGTGCTTTCCCTCGAAGGCAGCTTGCCGCTAGGCTGCGCTGGGCCCGGCGGCCTGGCACCATCCGCTCCCCGCCCGAGGACACGACAGCAGCGAAGAAGGACTCGAACATGCCCCTGGTCATCGGCGTCACCGGCTCAATCGCCACCGGCAAGACAGGACTCTGCGAACACCTCGTGGAGCGCTGGGGCGCCATCCACAGCGATGCCGACAAGGTCGTCCACCGCATGTTCGACCCGGGCAAGCCGGGCTTCGACAACGCCGTCAAGGAATTCGGCGACGAGATCGTCGGCGACGACGGCTACATCGACCGCAAGAAGGTCGGCGCCATCGTCTTCGGCAACCCGGAGGCGATGGGCCGCTGGACGCGCGCGATCGGCAACATCGCCGACGAGATCAAAAGCGTGATCGACGGTTGGCGCGAGACGCTGGACGACGATCAGGTCGCGATCATGGAAGCCGTCAACCTGATCGAAGCCGGCTACTCCGGCTGGTGCGAACAGACCTGGCTGGCCGCCGCGGAGAACGACACGGCGATGCGCCGCATGATGGCGCGCGACAACTTCAACGAGGACGAAGCGAAGCAGCGCCTCTCCTCGCAGCGCTCGTGGGAAGACCGCGCCCCCGCCTCCGACCACGTCTTCCACAACGACGGCACGCTCGAGGACCTGATGACCGAGGTCGACGCGGAGATGGAGCGTGTCGTCGGGCTGCACAAGGCCGGCACGTTGCCGAAGAGCGTCTGGTTCGACTGGCGCGAAAAGAACCCATCCCCGCAGCGCCGCCCCGAAGCCGGGAGCAAGGCCGGCGACGACGCCTGAGAGTGACGCTCCGAACGCCCCCGAGCGCGACGCGGCGGCCGACCGAGACACGGCCGGTATACTGACGCCGGATCGGACGCCCCCGGCGGCGTCGTCAAACCTAGCGCCGAAGTGGCGGAACTGGCAGACGCGACGGTCTCAAACACCGTTGGGGTAACACCCGTGTGGGTTCGAATCCCACCTTCGGCACCAGCATCTGAATCTGGTCCAATCACCGCCGGCGGGCGCGACGATGGCTCGTCAAGAGCTTCCGATTGCGGTATGAGATCAAGCCGGATCGGCCCCCTGGAGTCGCAGTGATCACCGCTGCAGCATCTGATCGGCTCGGCCGGGGCGGGCCCCGGGGCGCATGGCCCCGCAAGACTTCGTCGCCTCCTCGAACGAGCGGGCATGGGACAATCTGGTCGCCTCTGCGCAATCGTTCACGGTCCCGTGGCTACACCTCGACCGGGACTTGCTCCGCCGCTATGCCGCCGGGGAACGGCCGGCCGACGCGACGCTGCGAGACGGGTTCTACCCGTGGAGCCTCGTGACGGACATCGCGGGCAAGGACGTCCTGTGCCTCGCGTCGGGCGGTGGACAACAGTCCGCCGTGTTCGGACTGCTGGACGCTCGCGTCACCGTCGTCGATCTCTCCGAGGGGCAATTGGAAGGTGATCGGGAGGCCGCCGAGCACTACGGCTACAGCGCGAACACCGTGAAGGCCGACATGCGGGACCTGTCAGCCCTACCGCACGAAGCCTTCGACCTGGTCTACCAGGCCCCATCGATGGGTTATGTCCCGGAGGTGCGCACCGTCTACCGCCAGGTCGCCAGACTGCTCCGGCCCGGAGGCACGTATCGGGCAGACGCAGGCGACCCCGCAGTGCAGTTCGCTGACGAGACCTGGAGTGACGGTTACCGGATCGTGAGACCGTTCTCTGAACGGTCCAATACGCGGGCAGACGGCGGCGTGGAGTTTCGCCACTACCTCAGCGACGTGTTCAATGGCCTGCTGGAATGCGGGTTCGAGATTCGGCAGGTGCTTGAGATGCCGGGACATCTGGAGATCGGCTCGGACGCCGAACCCGGAAGCTGGGAGCACATCCCCGGTCACTTACCCTGGATTCTCGCCGTCATCGCGCACAAGACGTAGTTGGTACCCCCGTGGTGCGCGGTGATCCGACCGTCAAGGCAGGTTCCGCCGCGACCGTTCGGATGGGCCCGTGCGTGATGCCGTACACAGACCCCCGGTGCCATCGCTCCCGGAAGGCTGTATTGTAGCGACCGATCGGGCTCGGCTTTGACGAGCC
>JASLOV010000183.1 GCA_030745285.1 Dehalococcoidia bacterium
TCGTGTTCGAGCACGTAGTCCTCGTCGAAGTCGAGCGCGACCGGCTCGATGAAGGTAACCAGGCAGCGCCCGCACTCGATCTCGGGCGAGACGGAGAGTCTTGCCCGCACGAGGACGCCGGTGGGGGTACGGACCAGCTCAAGGGTGCCCTCGATCGCTGCGTCATAGCCTTCGCCAGCGCCCCCAGCAGCTTCGTCGGCAGGGCCCTCGGCGGGGACGTGCGCCCGCTCGCCCTCGACGCGAAGGCGGCGGGCAGAGCCGAGTGGCTCGCCGAGCAGGGCGGAGACGTTGATGAGCACGAGGGCCTTCCGGACGCTGCGATCGTACTCCCGTCCGAGCGCCGGGACTATACTCGCCCCGTACTCGATTCGCCGCGCGGCGGGCGACGGCGCATCGGGGAGCCGCGAGATGCTGCGATGAACGCCGCCGGCTACCTGCGCGATCTGCCAGACTTGGACACCGAGGAGCAGCGACGCCTCTTCGTGGCGGCGTGTGCTCGAGCCGGCATGCAGCCCGGTGCGGTCTTCATCGAGCCCGTCGCCGGCTCTGACCGTGAGTCCGCCGCAGGCGCGGGCGGTTCCGCCTTCCGGCGCATGCTCCGCTCCGTGCCGGTCGACGAACGCGCGTCGACCGTGCTCGTGGTGGCGAACTTCGAGGTGCTCGGCGACCGAGCACGCGACGGCGCTCGGCGTTACCTCCAGCTGGCGACAGCGGGCTTCCGGGTAGTCCTGGCCGACGGCCGTGACCCGGATGCGGAGCTGGTGCGGCGGTGGGACGAACGAGGTGCCGGCGAACGCCGTCGCGAGCGGGCCCGCGCGGCGATGCAGACGCGGGCGCTGCGCGGCGAAGCGATGGGGCGGCCGCCCTTCGGGTACCGCGTCGTCACGCGCCACCTTGAGCCGGACCCGGCCGAGGCCGCGATCGTGCGCGAGATATTCCGCGCGTGCATCGAGGACGGCGCCGGCGTGCGCCGCATCGCGCGCCGCCTGAACGAGGCCGGTCACCGTACGCGCCGGGGCCGGCCGTGGGCCACGGCGTCGGTGCGTGACATCCTCCGCAACGCCGCTTACACCGGCACCTACCGGCGGCTCGGCGTCGTCGTGCCGGGCGCGCACGAGGCGCTGGTCGGGCAGACCGACTTCGCGACGGCGCAGCGGTTGCTGGCCGCGCGGCGCACGAGCCCGGCGGTGCAGCGGCGGCGGGCCTATCTGCTCTCCGGTATCGCCCGGTGCGGCTACTGCGGTAACAACCTGATCGGTGTGCGACGAACCCGCCGAGGCGCGGCGGTCGCGGCGGCGACCGCTGCGATCGGACCGGCGACCGAGTACGTCTACTACCAGTGCGAGTCACGCACGAACCATGGCCGCTGCGACTACCACACGCGGCGAGCCGGCGAACTGGAAGAGGCGGTCCGCGCGCAGCTCGCGAGCATCGGGCCCGACGTTGAGTTGAACGGCAGCGCCGTCCAGCCCGCGCCGGGCACCGGGACGAGGGGGAACCGGAGGAGCCGGGTACGCCACCTCGACGAGATGATCGAGCGGCGCGCAATGGGGCAATGGACCGCCGAGCAGCTACTTCGTGCCGCCGGGCCGCTGGTGCTTGAGGACCTGGCGGATGAGGCGGCGGCAGATGATCGTGGACGCACGCCGGTCGAAGCACTCGGTACGCTCGTCGAGCAGTGGGACGTGCTCGCGTTCGAGCAGCGCCGGGCGTTGCTCCAGCAAGTGGTGGCGGGCGTGGAGGTCACGGACGGCCACGTCGCGGTGCGGTTGCACGGCGACGCCTCGCCCGCTGCACTCACTTCACCCGGGTCGCCTGCTTCGGCCGCGCCCCCGGGCGGGTAGTGCGATACTTGGCCGCACGGGGCCGAGTGCTGCAGGGACCTGCTCGGACCGAGGGGGAAGCGATGACCAGCGAATCTGAAACGGCGGGCGCGTCAGCGGCCGAGCCATCCGGGAGAACGGCGAGCAGGACCCTTCCGCCGATCGAGGAACGTGAGTGGCGGCAGGTCCAGTGGGACGTGTCCGGCTCCGGCGTGCTGTCGATCACCTTCGACCGGCCGGAACGGCTGAATGCGCTCTCCTTCCGCCTGCTGCGCGAGGTGCATCAGCTCGTCGAACACGCGAGGGTCACGGACGAGATTCGCATCGTGACGCTGCGAGGGGCGGGGACGCTGGCATTCTGTTCCGGCGACGACCTGAAGGGCATGGACCCGGAGCCGGGTGTGGACAGTTCGGTCACCGTGCACCACCCGCTGATCACGCTGATCCGCGAGTTGCCGAAGCCCGTGGTCGCGCTGGTGCAGGGCTGGGCGCTGGGGCATGGCTTCGAACTGGCCTGCGCCTGTGACCTGCGGCTGGCGTCGGACAACATCGAGGTCGGCGATCACCGCGTGCAGCGTGCGATCGGGCTGAACGGGGGCTCGTCTTGGTTCCTGCCCCGCATCGTGGGGCGGGCGCTGGAGATGCTGATGACTGGCCGCCACCTCGACGCCGAAGAGGCTCTGGCGTGGGGCTGGGCGAACCACGTCTTCTCGATGGACGAGTTCGACGAGAAGGCGGCGGAGTACGTCGAGATGCTGGCGGCGCTGCCCACGGTCGACACCGGCGTCTTCAAGGCGGCCGTGGAGTACTCCTCATCGCACGGCTTACGCGAGTCCCTGACCAACGAACTGGTCGTCGCCCGTCGCAACCAGGGGACGGCCGACGCGGCCGAGGGGATCGCCTCCTTCCACGAGAAGCGCACGCCGACCTTCATCGGACGCTAGCCCCTGCACACCCCGCGCATCCTGCACACCCCGCAGGTTCTGCGGACGCTGCGGGCGCTCCTGTGCGCCGGCGGGCTCGTGGCCGCCGGTTGCGACGGAGGAGATTCCGTCCAGGTCTTCGCGGCCTCGTCGGTCACAGACGTGCTGCCGGCGATCGCCGAGCGCTACCGCGAGCAGCACCCCGACGTCGACTTCGAGTTCAGCTTCAGCGGTTCGCAGACGCTCGCCAGCCAGATCGAGGAGGGCGCCCCGGCCGATGTGTACATCTCCGCGAACGGCGTGCAGGCGCAGCGCCTGGTGAGCGCCGGCCTGGCGGCGCAGTCAATGGTGATCGGGGAAAACGTGCTGGTCGTCGCCGTGCGCGACGATGCGCCGTGGCGGACGGTTGAAGAGCTCGCCGCCTCCCGGCCGCGGGTCGCCGTCGGCGCGGCGGATGTTCCGGTGGGGGCGCTGACCGAGACGGCCCTGGGCCTGCTCGCCCCCGCCGTCGCCGGGCCGCTGCGGCAGGGCATCGTCACCCACGATCCGAACGTGCGTGTGGTGCTTTCCCGCGTAGAGCTGGGCGAGGCAGACGCCGCCTTCGTCTACAGCACCGACCTGGCGGCCTCGCGCGATGTACGCGCGATCGCGCTGCCGCCCCAGCTGCCTCGCAACCAGTACGTCGCGGCGCTGGTCACCAACGGCAACGATAGTCCGAACGCCGTTGCGGCCGGCTTCGTCGCGTTCCTGCGCAGCGAGCAGGCGGAGCGCATCCTCTCGGCCGCCGGGTTCCTCGTGGCCGGGGACGCGGCGCGATGATGGGGGCGATACGGACCGGCATGCGGCGGTTGTGGGTCGTCCCCTCGGTCGCCTTCGCGCTCTTCTTCATCCTGCCGCTGGCCGGGCTGCTGTTGCGCGCGCTGACGGACGGTGACGTGGGTGCCGAGCTCGGCTCGCGCACGATGTGGATCGCGCTGCGACTCTCCGTGTTCACCGCGACGCTCACGCTGGCGCTCGCCGTGGCGCTGGGTACGCCGCTCGCGTACATGCTCGCTCGTAGCCGCTCGCGGCTGGCACGAGTCGCCATCGCCTTGCTGGACCTGCCGCTCGTGCTGCCGCCGGCCGTGGCCGGCATCGCGCTGCTCACCGTCTTCGGTCGCCGCGGCTACCTGGGTGAGCCGCTCGATGGCCTCGGGTTGTCGCTCTCCTTCACCACGGCGGCCGTCGTGATGGCCCAGCTGTTCGTGGCCGCGCCCTACTACGTGCGCTCCGCGTACGCGGGTCTCGCCGCCACCGACCCGGGGTTCGAGGGCGTCGCGTACACGCTCGGGCTCTCGCGCTGGCGCACCTTCCGTAGCGTGACGCTGCCGCTTGTCTGGCCGGCGCTGGCCGGCGGGGCCGTGCTCTGCTGGGCGCGGGCGCTCGGCGAGCTGGGCGCGACGCTGCTCTTCGCCGGCTCCTTCCCGGGGCGCACGCAGACCATGCCGCTGGCGATCATCGAGGAGCTCGGCTCGGTCCCGGCGGGGCTGGCGGGCGCGGTGTCGATCTCGGTCGTGCTCGTGGCGGTGGCGCTCGTGCTCATGCTTGCGCTGCACCGCTTCACGGCTACGGCGGGCCCGTACCGGTGACCCTGCATGCGACGTTCCGCGCGCGGGCCGGCGACTTTGTGCTCGATGTCGCGCTCGATGCCGCGGACGACGTGGTGGTGCTATACGGGCGCTCCGGCTCCGGCAAGACGCTGACGCTGCGCACGATCGCGGGGCTGATGCGTCCGTCCTCTGGGCGCATCGAGATTGGCGGTCGGACGGTCTTCGATTCGGAGCAAGGGATCGATCTGCCGCCGCAGGAACGGCGCAGCGGGTACGTGATCCAGGACTCGACGTTGTTCCCGCACATGACGGTGGTCGAGAACGCCCTGATCGGCGTGGAGGACGACGCACTGGCTCGCGCCCGCTGGCGTTCGTTGCGCGAGCTGTTCGCGATCGGCGAACTGGACGAACGCCGGCCGCACGAGATTTCCGGCGGCCAGCAGCAACGCGTGGCGCTGGCCCGCGCGCTCGTGCGGCCGGCGGAGGTCCTGCTGCTCGACGAGCCCTTCTCGGCGCTCGATGAGTCGTTGCGGCAGGACCTGCGTGCGGAGCTGCTGCGCCTGCGTGAGCGGTACGGCCTGCCGATCCTGTTCGTGACGC
>JASLOV010000184.1 GCA_030745285.1 Dehalococcoidia bacterium
CGTGGCCTTCCTCCAGCGAGAACAGCGCCGCCCGGTTCTGCAGCGTGATGCCACTGTCGGGCACGACCAGGCCCGAGCCGAACGACGAGAAGATGCTGTAGATGAACGAGACCGCGTTGTGGTCCTTGTCCATCACGGTCAAATAGACCGTGTCACCCTGCTCGGGCAGACCCGACTCGTTCAGCTGCTGCGCGCGATCCGGGTCGATCCGCGCGAACTGCGATCGGCCGTAGCCGGTCGACGTCAGCACGTCCACCGGCAGTTCGTTCGCGTCAGGGTCACCCACCCACTGGTCGAGATCGGCGTAGGCGAGCTTCTTTGCCTCGATCAGATGGTGAAGATACGCCGTCGAGTTGTGGCCGAGCGCGCTCAGGTCGGCGTTGCCGAGCGTATTGACCATCTCGAGCGCGGCGATCCCCTGGCCGTTCGGTGGCAGCTCGTAGAGCGTGTAGTTCTTGTAGTCGGTCGACAGCGGCTCGACCCAGGACGAGGTGTGCTCCTCGAAGTCCTGCATCGTGAAGAAGCCGTTCTTGCTGTCGGAGTAGGCGACGATCGCCTCGGCGATCGGGCCGCGATAGAACGCGTCGCGCCCGCCCTCGGCGATCATCTTGAGCGTCTTGGCCAGGCCGGGGTTGACGAAGAGATCGCCGATCCGCGGTGCCTTGCCGTCGACCAGCCACGTGGCCGCCGCCGACGCCTCGCGCCTGAGCTTCTCTTCGCTGCCGGCCCACACCTCGCCGATCCGCTCGGTGACATGGAACCCGTGCTCGGCGTAGTAGATCGCCGGCGCGAGGACCTCGGCCATCGTCATCGTGCCGTACTCCTCGAGCAGCGTGAACCAGCCGTCGACGGCGCCCGGCACCGAGACCGAGTAAATGCCGCCGATCCGATCCATCTCCTGCTCGTCGAGCCGCCCCATCAGCGCGTCGAGCGTCATGCTGTAGGACGACCGGCCGCTGCCGTTCAGGCCGACGAGCTTCTTCTCGCCTTCGAGGTAGGCCATCGCGAACATGTCGCCGCCCAGCGCCGTGCTGTGGGGTTCGGTGACGGTCAGGACCGCCGCCGTGGCGACGGCCGCGTCGATCGCGTTGCCACCCTGCTTCAAGATGTCGAGGCCGGCGTTCGACGCCAGTGGCTGGCTGGTTGCGACGACGCCACGATGGCCGATCACCGCCGACCGCTTCGTGTCGAACGGAAACGGCGAGCCGGCTTCCTGGGCGGCCACCGACGCGCCGAGGGAAACCACCAACAGCGCGAGAGCGATGGCGTGCGTCACCGGGGCGGATCGAATATGCATCGGGTTCACCTCACTGCGGCGGCACGACCAGGACCGGCGGGACGCCCTGCGATTCGAGCGTATCGTTCAACGACCCCACCTCGCCGTCGATCGCCGCGCGCACCTCGGTGAGGACGTTCCGCATCCGCTCCTGGAGTACGCCCTGCACCTCGCGCTGCTGGTCGTTCGGCGGGAAGTCGTAGGTCGCCACGTTGCGGATCAGATAGGCCAGCCGTCCTTGCAGCATCGTCGGCCACCGGATGTTGTCCTGCCCGGTTCCGGTTCGCCTCAGCTGGATCATCTTCTCCTCGACGGCGATCACGGTGCCGTCCACCTCTGCGATCGCTTCGACGAGCGACGCGCGATCGCCCCCGGCGTCGGTCAGGACCGCCTGGAGGTCGTACAGCTGCCGCCGGATCCACTCGAGCTGGTTGATGGCTCCGGTGACCTCTTCGTGGTTGCCGCGCAGCTCGCGGGCCATCGCCAGCTGTGCGGCGATGTCGGCCTCGCTGCCCTCCGAGTTCGGGTCCTTCCTGACCTCGAGCGACTGCCGTTGTTCCCGGCCGTCGACGTCGAGAACGACGGTATACGTGCCTGGCGGCTCCAGGACAGTGATCTCGCCGCCGCCCGAACGCCACCGCTCGTCACCCAGGTCGACCCACTCGCCGTAGATCGGCTTGGTGCGCAGCTTGATCTGGAGCGACGGCTCGCTGCGCAGGTCCCACCAGATCCGGTTGATCCCCTCGTCGGCGGTCCCCTCGAGCGTCCGCACCGTCTCGCCCTGCGCGTTCTCGATCCGGAGACTGACCTCGCCGTTGACATCCGACCCGAGCCAGTAGTTGATCGCGGCGCCGTAGGGCGGGTTCTCCCCGTCGGACGGATCGTTCGGCATCGCCTGCGGTGACGTGATGTTGTGGAAGCGATAGGCCGCACGCGGCTCGAAGAGATGCGCATCGCCGCCGGCCACCTCCGCCGTGTGTTGCTGCAGCGGCGAGAGGTCGTCGAGGATCCAGAAGCCCCGGCCGTAGGTGCCGACGACCAGGTCGTTGAAATGCTCCTGGACAACGAGGCCGTAGATCGGCGCCGCCGGCATGTTCAGCTTGAGCGGCTGCCACAGGTCACCGTCGTTGAACGAGACATAGACGGCGTTCTCGGTGCCGAGATAGACCAGGCCCTCCCGAACCGGATCCTCCTGGATGCTCCGCGCGAAACTGAGCGGGCTGTCGGCGATGCCATCGGTGATCTTCGTCCACGACTCGCCGTAGTCGTCGGTCCGGTAGACGTAGGGCGCGAAGTTCCCCACCTGATGGAACTCGATGGCGAGATACGCCTTCCCCGCGTCCCACTTCGACGCGTCGATGCCGCGGACGACGCCCAACTCGGGCAGGTCGGGCAGGTTGGCCGTCACGTTCTGCCAGCTGGCGCCATCGTCGCGGCTGACGTGCACGATGCCGTCGTTCGACCCGGCGTAGAAGACACCTTGCTGGGCCGGCGACTCGTCGAAGGCGTAGATGACGCAGCAGTACTCGACGCCGATGTTGTCCGGCGTCAGGTCGCCCGACATCACCTGCTTGCTCTTGTCGTTGGTCGTGAGATCCGGGCTGATGACCTCCCAGTTCTGCCCGTCGTTCGTCGTCCGATGGACGTGCTGGCTGGTGACGTAGATGGTGTCGTTGTCGTGCGGTGAAATCAGGAGCGGGAACGTCCACTGGAATCGGTAGCGCAGCGATTCGGCCGGCCAGCCGATCGTGCTCTCGGGCCAGACCTCCAGCTGCCGGTACTGGCGCGTCCGCTCGTCGTAGCGGACGACGATGCCACCGACCGCGCCCGACCCTGACGCCGACGACCAGATGACGTCGGGCTCTTCCGGATCGGGCGTCGCGAAGCCGCTCTCGCCGCCACCGACTGAATGCCACATCCCGCGCGGGATCCGGCCGCCGCCGAACCCGCCGGTCCGGGAGTTGCTCGGGCCGCGATACGACGGGCCATCCTGCCGGTTGCCGTAGACGTAGTACGGGACCTTCGTATCGGCCGTCACGTGGTACATCTGCGCGATCGGCAGGTTGACGCGCAGCCAGGTCGTGCCGCGATTCTGCGAGATCGCCAGGCCACCGTCGTTGCCGACGATCATCCGGTCACCGTTGGTCGGGTCGATCCAGATGTCGTGGTTGTCGCCGCCGGGCCGCCGCCGCCCGCCCTGCTGCTGGCCAGTCCGGCCGCCGTCGATCGACCGGACGAACGGCGCGGTCAGGAAGTAGGCCTCGTCCGGGTCGTCCGGCGCCACGGCGCAGTTGTTGTAGTAGGCCGTCCGGCCGCCGAGGTCCTGGTTATGGGTCATCAACTGCCAAGTCTCGGCGCCGTCGTCCGACCGCCACAGCTCGCCGTTGTCGGTCTCCTCACCGTTCAGCGGCACGCCGTCGCCGGTCTCGATGAGCGCGTAGACCCGGTTCGAGTCGGCCGGCGTCAGGCAGACGTCCACCTTGCCGATCGTCCGGGTCGGCAGGCCGTTCCCTTCCAGCTTCGTCCAGGTGTCGCCCGCGTCGCGCGAGATGAAGAGGCCGCTGCCCGGCCCGCCGCTCCGCCGGCCCCACGTGTTGAACGTGACGGTCCACATGCCGGCGTAGAGGATCCGTGGGTTGTGCGGATCCATCTCGACGCTCGACGCCCCACTGTTCTCGTCGGTGAAGAGCACCTGTTCCCAGGTCTCGCCGCCATCCATCGTCCGGTAGACGCCGCGCTCGGGCTGCGGCCCGTGCGCGTGGCCGAGCGCGCCGACATAGACGATGTCGGAGTCGGTCGGATGAATGAGGACCCGGGAGATCCGGCCGGTCGCGTCCAGGCCCATGTTGGTCCAGGTCGCGCCGGCGTCGGTCGACTTCCAGACGCCATCGCCGATCGTCACGTTCGATCGGATGTGCGGCTCGCCGGTGCCCGCCCAGACGATCTGGGAATCCGACACCGACACGGCCAGGGCGCCGACCGCGTGCGTCGGGTAGTCGTCGAAGATCGGCTCCCAGAACAGGCCGCCATCGACCGTCTTCCAGATGCCGCCGGACGCGGCGCCGACGTAATAGATGAGGGGATCCCCAGGGATTCCCGCGACCGAGGCAATTCGGTTCCCCACCGGCCCGATATGCCGGTAGCTCAACTGGTCGTACTGATCGGGCGAAACGGTCTGGGCCGTCGCCGTACCAGCTGCGATAAGGAAGATAAGTGCGATCGCCAGAAAGACGCCGCGCGTGAGCATCCGGCCTGGAAGCTTCGTCATCGTGACCCCCTCCGGGGAGAAACCCCGGTCAACGAGGATCAGACAGTATCGGAGCGGCGGGTGGGACGCAACCGGGATCGGCTAGTCGGGATCGACCTCGGCTAGCGGAAAGCCGTCGGGAAGGTCGAACCGTCGAATGACGTCACGGACGCCCGGGACTGCCAGGAACGCTCCAGCAAGAGCCATCCGTGGTGCAAACAGGAGATAGGTATCTCGATCTGCGTACGCACGCTCAACGAGTGGGAGGACGTCGTCGAGGTCACCAACCGACGCCGCGGCCGACGCCAGGGCCGACGGCGGCAGATGCTCCCGGCCAGCCCGAGCCTGAAGCTCATCGTAGAGTGCGCGCGCCTCGGCCGGCTTCCCCCACTCCGCATATGTGAAGAGGAGGGTCACCAACGCGTAGCTGTGGCGGCCGGAGATCGCCAGCGCGGTTTCGCCAGAAGGCACCGATTCGGCGAAGCGGGAATCCCATAGGAAGCACATCTGAAGCGTCCACCAGGCCACATACGACTCCGGATCCCGCTCGACGGCGAGCTGCCCCTGCTCGACCGCTGCGGGGTAGTCGCCGGCCATGCCCAGCGACAGCGCGTAGAGCGAGGTCGCGTATGCCGACAGCGGGTCGCTCTCCAGCGCGCGCCTAGCCTCGGCGACGCCTTCGCCCGTCCGGCCGGCCACGATCTGCAGATAGAAGAACGCGTACCAGCAGCGGGCTTGTACGTAGCTCGGATTCAGCTCGAGGGCGCGCTGGAACTCGCGCTCGGAGGTCGACCAATCGCGGTCGAAGACGAGCGCGATGCAGGCCATCGCGTTGTGTCCTTCCGCGAGATCCGGATCCAGAGCGACCGCTCGAACGGCAGCCTCCTTCGCCTTCGGAAACACGTCGGCTGGTGGCTCCATCCCGTAGAACCCCAGCGTGGTCTGGGCGTCAGCGAGGCCGGCCCAGGCGAGCGCATAGTTCGGGTCTAGCGTGACCGACTGCTTGAAACAGTCGAGCGCGCGCGCGATCCCCCGGCCGCGCCGGTACAGCGACGCCCGACCCTTGACGTAGAGCTGGTAGGCCTCGAGGTTGTCGGTCTGCGGCTTGACCAGCGGCGCATCGGCCGGGCCGGTCAGGGTCACCTTCAAACGCTCGGCGATCTTCGTCGCAATCTCGTCCTGGATCGCGAAGACATCTTCAAGATCCCGGTCGTAGCGCTCCGACCAGATCTGGTACCCGTCGGCCGCGTTGATGAGCTGGGCGGTGACGCGCAGCCTATTGCCGGCGCGACGGACGGAGCCTTCCAGGACTGTCTTCACCTTCAACTTGGCGGCCACCTCCGAGATATCTGGAGACTTCCCCTTGAATGAAAAGGCGGAGGTCCGCGCCGCCACCCGCAGCCCGTCGAGCTGCGTCAGCGCGTTGATGATGTCCTCGGTGATGCCGTCGGCGAAGAACTCGTTCTCCGGGTCGGCGCTCATGCTGGCGAACGGCAGGACGGCAATCGACGGCGTCGCGTCGGCGGTCCGGGCGGCCGCACTCCCGCTGTCCAGCGCACGCTTGACGCCGCGCAGTTCGGAGAGCAGATCGGCCGAGGTCTGGTACCGGTCCTCCCGGCGCTTCGACAACGCCCGGGCCACGACCCGCTCGACTTCAGCCGGCACGCCGGCGCGAACGCTGGTGACCGCCGTCGGCTCCTGCTGCAAAACGCCGAGCGAGACCGCCTGGAGTTGCTCCCCCTTGAACGGCCGCTCGCCGGTCACCATCTCGTAGGCGACGACACCGAGCGACCAGATGTCGGTTCGCTGATCGACTTCGTGCCCCTGCAGCTGCTCGGGCGACATGTAGGCGACGGTTCCCATCGCCATGCCGGTCTGTGTGATCCCCTCAGACCCGACGAGCTTCGCGAGGCCGAAGTCGAGGATCTTCACGAGCCCCGACGACGTCACCATCAGGTTCGCTGGCTTGATGTCGCGGTGGACCATGCCGGCGCGGTGCGCCTCGACCAGCCCCTCCACCGCCTGGATGGCGATGTCCAGCGCGTCGGCCGCCGTTAATGCACCGTCGTCGATCCTCTCTTTCAGCGTCGCGCCGTCGTAGCAGGCCATCACCAGGTAGAGCTGGCCATCGTCGGTCTCGCCGATCTCGTGGATCGTGCAGATGTTCTGATGGTCGAGCGCCGAGGCGGCCTTGGCCTCCTGGACGAACCGCGCCTTGGCCGCGTCGTCGCGGGTCAGGTCGGGCGGTAGGAACTTGAGGGCGACCGGCCGGTCGAGGCGGGTGTCCATCGCCCGGTAGACGACGCCCATCCCGCCGCCGCCCAGCTTGGCCTCGATCTGGTACGGGCCGACCTTCGCGCCGGCTTCGAGCTTCATGGAAGAGAACTGATTATAGTGCCGCGGCCGCCCCTCAGGACGTCAACCTCCTAGCGGCTGTAGTCGGCCTCGACCGCCAGTTCCTCGGCACCTTCGGGTGTGACGTTGTACATGACGAGCTTGAGCGACTTGCCGGCGAGGGGGCGCAACTGGATCCGCCAGCCCCAGTCGACGCCCGGCGCGGCGGCATAGCTGCCGCGGACGTCAATCGCACCGTCGGCGTGGCGGGCGCCGCGGCACGCCATGACGCTTTCGCCCATGTGCCAGGTGTCGATCCAGTGTGCGGTGACGACGGCGGGATCGGAGAGGTAGCCGATCAGGAGCGATCCTGCCTGCGGCGCGCCACGATAGTTCCAGGTGTAGTCCAACCGGACGAACTTTCCCTCCAGCAGGGTCGTCACCGTCGCAGTGCCGCTGGAATCGTCGGCGACGTGCATGTTCGGGTCCTGCAATCGGTTGGTGCCCTGCCACTCTCCCCGACACGCGCTCAGTGCCTCGAGACCACTCATGCATCACTCCCATCAGAAGAGCTTCGTCGACAGTCCGGCAGAGCGCGCCACCCGGCTACGACCGACGTGGCACCTCGCTACGCACTAGCTCAACGCATTCAGCAGCGCATCGATGTCGTCGTCGTTGTTGTAGACCGACGGGGAGATGCGCGTCTGGTACCACTTCACCTTGACGTCGACATTCGCGCGCTGGAGCTTGGCCAGCAGCGCGTCGGGGTCCGGCGCCTTGAACGCCGCCAGGGGCGTGTTCATCCCCGGTGGCGTGATCGCTTCGTAGCCGAGCGCCGGCATCTCCCGGAGCAACCGCTCGACCATCGGCGTGGCGTGCGCCTGGATCCGCTCGACGCCGATGTCCAGGATGTACTGCAGCGATTGCAGTTGACTGGCGATGACGACGTGGGGCGGCGTGCCGATCTCGTACCGGGCGGCACCCGGTCGCGGTTCCCAGGAGACGTCGGTCGAGCCGGCCGGGCTCCCCGGGAAGTTGTGGTACTGGATGTTGTCGTACTGCCGGTCACCGAACTGCATCGGGCGGAGCACCTCGTCCTGCAACTCCTCCTTCACGTAGAGGAAGCCGAGGCCTTCGAGGCCCATCAGCCACTTATAGCCACCGGCGCAACAGAAATCGAGGCCGCGCGCCCGGACATCCACAGGAACGCAACCCGCGGCCTGGACCACGTCGGCGTAGAGGTAGGCGCCGTGGGCGTGGGCCAAGTCGCTCAGCGCCTTCGAGTCGGCGACGAAGCCGTTGATGTTCGAGACCAGCGTGATGGCGATGAGTCGCGTGTCGTCGTCCACCAGTTCCTCGAAATCGCTCAGGTGCGTACGCCAGTCGCGCTGCTTGACGATTCGCACCTCCAGGCCGGCCGCTTCGAGTTGCCGGTAGATATAGGCGCCACCGTGATAGTGAAACTCGTCGGTCACGACGTTACCGCCGCCGCGATGCAGCCCCAGGCCGGCCGCGACCACGTTTTCGCCATCGAGTGTGCTCTGGACGAGCGCGACCTCGGTCGACTTCGCGTTGATGATCCGGCCGTAGAGCACCTTGAGCTCTTCGATCTCCGGTTCGCCGATGAACAGCCGATCGGCGCCCGGCCCGTGCAGCTTGTAGGCCACGTGCTCGTCGATCACCTGCGCGGCCGGCGCCGAAATGGGATGGACCCCGGCGTTGTTGATGTAGGTCTGATTCTCGATCCAGGGAAAGTGGCTTCGGAGTGTGGCGAAGTCCGTCTCCGAAGCGGCCTGGCCGCTGGCGTCGGCCCGCATCGGGCTCGCGGCGAGGCATGCCGCCGTTCCGGCGATGAATTCACGGCGATTCAGAGTCATGGAGGGGTCCTTTCGGTTGGGCATGAGCGTTCATCCAATGATCAGCAGCGCCACCCAGGGCACGATGTTGAAGATGATGACGAACAGCTTGAACACCCCGAGAAAGCCGTACATCACCAGGTCCCAGGTTTCCCGTGAGCCGGAGAACCAAGCTCGCTGCACCCGGAAGGTCAGGTCGGGCGCAAACAGGAACCAGACCGACCAGAACGCCAAGAGGCCGATGTTGAGGATCGTGCACCACTTGAAGAACTCCGTGAGCGTCTGAATCTCCATCGTCTCCCTCCTTCACCGCCGACTGGCGATGAACTGGTAGCTGCCCGACCCGATCTCGACCACCACGTCGCCGCCATCGGCCGACACCGCGGTCACACCGGCGGCGTCGGCGACCGGAAGGCCTCCTTCGGTCAGATTGCCAACGCTGGCGTCCGGAATCCTGACCGTGGCGGTGGCATTTGGCGGGATGACGACACCGAGCGTGAGCCCCGCCTCGGTCGACGCCCAGGCCGACTCGGTCCGGCCATACATCGTTTCGAGCGCGGCGCGTGCGGAAGTCAACCCGCCGCCCGGACGCGGGCGGATCTGCACATGGCGGTAGCCGGGCTGGCCCGGATCGGTATCGAGACCGGCGACGGTCTGGTACATCCAGTCGCCCACCGCGCCGTAGGCATAGTGGTTGAACGAATTCATCCCCGGACTCTGGAAGCTGCCGTCGGGCCGCTGGCCGTCCCACCGCTCCCAGATCGTCGTCGCGCCCTGCGTGACGGGATAGAGCCACGACGGATACGTCTCCTGCAGCAGCAGTTCGTAGGCGACGTCGAGATATCCGAACCGCGCCAGGACATGCGTGAGATACGGCGTGCCCAGGAAACCGGTCGTCAGATGCGTGGCGTGGGCCCGGATGTTCTCGACCAGCCGTCGCGCCGCCCCGGCGCGCTGCCGCTCGGGAAGTAGGTCGAAGTGGAGTGCCAGGACGTAGGCCGTTTGGGTGTTCTCGGCAACACGCCCGGTCGTCGTGACGAACTCGCGCCGGTAGGCCGCCGTGATCCGCTCGCGCAGCGCGGCGTACTCCCGCGCGTCGGCGTCGCGCCCGAGGATGCCGGCGATGCGCGCGAGCAGTCCGGTCGAGTGGGCGAAGAACGCGGTCGCGATGCCGTCGGTGCCGGTCGTCGCGCCCGGATAACCCGGATCGGTCGTGGCGTAGGCCAGCCAGTCGCCGAAGTGGAAGTCGCCGGTCCAGACCAGGTCGTCGCCGGCCCGCTCGCGCATGAACGCCACCCACGCCCGCATGCTGTCGTACTGCGCTTCCAGGATCCGCGCGTCGCCGTAGGCGAGGTAGATCGTCCACGGGACGATGACGCCGGCGTCGGCCCAACCGGTCGCACCCGCCCCGCTGTCGCCGTTCGTGAGGACGTCGGGCACGACGAAGGGGATGCTGCCGTTGGCGTACTGATCGGCGGCCAGATCGCCGAGCCACTTCGTGAAGAACGGCGCGACCTGCATGTTGAAGGTCGCCGTCCGGCAGAACGCCTGGGCGTCGCCCGTCCAGCCCATCCGCTCGTCGCGCTGCGGGCAGTCGGTCGGCACGTCGAGGAAATTGCCCTTCTGGCCCCACCGGATGTTGTGCTGCAACTGGTTCAGCTGGGGATTGGACGTCTCGAACTCGCCGGTGTCGGCCATGTCGGAGTGGATGACGACGCCCGTCAGATCGTCGAGCGTCAGGTCGCCCGGGTAGCCCTCGACCGCGACGTAGCGGAACCCCTGGAACGTGAAGTTCGGCTCGAACTCGGTCCGCGACTCGCCACCCGCGAGGACGTACTCCACGCGCTGCGTGGCGGCGCGCAGGTTCTCCGTGTAGAAGTTGCCGTCGGCGTCGAGCACCTCGGCGTGCCGCAGCACGATGCGCTGTCCGGACGCCGACGCGGGGGCGTCGACCGTCAGCTTGATCCACCCGACCATGTTCTGGCCGAGGTCGACGACGGTGTCGCCGGCCGGGGTCTGGAGAACCTCGACCGGGCGGACCTCTTCGATCCGGCGGACGGGCGGGCCGGCCGGCGCGATCACCGCGACGTCGGGCGGATCCAGGCGTGACACGCGCTGCCAGGCCGAGTCGTCGTAGCCTGACTCGGTCCAGCCCGGCTGCTCGAGCCGCGCGTCGTAGACCTCGCCCATGTAGATGTCCGACATCCGGATCGGTCCGTCGTCGGTGGCGCGCCAGTCGTCGCCGCTGCCGACGACCTCGACGGTGCCGTCGTCGTACTCGATCCTGATCTGGGCCAACAGCCCGAGCCGGTCGCCGTAGAAGCCACGCTGCTGGGCGAACCCGATGACGCCGCGATACCAGCCGTCGCCGAGCGTGACACCGACGGCGTTGACGCCCTGCCGTAAGTGATCCGTCACGTCGTAGGTCTGGTACTGGATCCGATGCTTGTAGGCCGTCCAGCCCGGCGTAAACAGCGCGTCGCCGACGCGACGGCCGTTGATCGCCATCTCGTAGAGGCCCAGGCTGGTCACGTAGGCACGCGCCGAGCGGATCGAACCGGCCGCCTCGAACGTGCCGCGCAGCATCGGCGCGGGCGGCGACGCCGACAGGTCGTCCTCCCACGCGGGCGTGATCCAGTCGACCTGCCAGTCGGCGGCGTTCAGCAGCCCCATCTCCCAGGAGGCCGGCCGACTCCACGCCGAGGACTGGTCCGCAGCGTCCCAGACGCGGACGCGCCAGTCGTAGCGGGCGCTCGACTCGAGCGCCGGGCCGCCGTAGGCGCGGTGGACCGATTCCGAAGACGTCACCTTCCCCGAGTCCCAGACGAGGTCGCGTCCGGCCTCGAGATCGGCGGGGCTCCGCGCCACCTGCACCTGGAAGGCCGTCTGGCGCCAGCCGCGCGTGGTGGTGGCGAGCTTCCAGCTCAGCCGCGGCCGGATCACGTCGATGCCGACCGGTTCGGTCGCGTACTCGGTGACGAGATCGGTCGGCACCGGCACCGGCTGGGCGAACGCGGCGCCGGGCACGACGAGTAACAGCAGCGTCAGGAGTAGTCGCATCATCATCATCTGTACTCTACCTCCGGCCGTCGGCGCGTCACCGGCGTTCGCGGGCGCGGACGAACATGGTGCCCGCAACGAAGTAGACCAGCGTCGGCCAGCCGATCCAGCGCTTGAGCACGTCGTGGCTCTCGGCGTAACCGTCGAGGCCACCGAGTGCGACCCGCAGGCCGAGCCAGAAGCAGACGGCGAGCGCCGCCAGGGCGACGACGCCCCAGAGGGTCGCGGTGCGATCCGGTTCGCCTGCCGGTGCAGCGGCCGGCGCGGCGGGACGCGAAGGCGACGGCGGGCGCGGTGGGGCTCCGCCTGCCTCTCCCCCCTCCCCGTCATCCGCCCCGGCTCGCGCGGCCAGCACGACGTAGAGTCCGGCGGCCACGAGGTAGGTCGGCACGAACAGAAAGAACAGATGCACGCCCGCCTGGTTGAGGGCGAACGCCGCGACGAGCGAGCCGAGCCAGGCGACGAGCGCCGGCATGTTGAGCGCGCCGCGCGCCTCGGCCCAGTACCGCCGCAATCCGAGGCGTGGAAACCACCAGTGTTCGGTGAGGACGATCGCGCCGGCCGGACAGAGCACCAACCCGTAGACGCCGACGAAGTCGAGCAGCCGGCTGAAGACGAACGGAAAACAGGCGATCCCGGTGGTGACGACACCGACCGCGAGGGTGATCCGAATCCGCGATCCGTTGCGCGTCACCGCCTGCAGCGCAAGCCCGGCCCGATAGATGGTTGGGTTCGACGTCGTCCACCCGGCGATCACGACCGCCAACGCGCCGGCCCAGCCGAGCGCCGCATAGGCGACGCCACCCGAATCGATCTCGGTGAGCGAGGCGCCCATCAGCACCGCGGCACCGGCACCCATCACCCCGGCGGCGATCCAGGCGACGTAGTGCCCCAGAAACGTTCCGAAGATCGAGAACAACCCGTATCGGGCGTTCGGCGCGTAGCGCAGCAGCGCCATGTCCGACAGACCGGCGTTCATCGCCAGATTGCAGACCCACGCGAAGGCCGCCACATGCCAGAACGAGAGGCCCTCGGCCCCGTCCGGTGTCCGGCCGGTCCAGATCGCCGATGCCCCCACGTGCCAGAACTCTGAGAGCGATCCGACCGCACCGACCCCGGCGGCCTCCCCCAGCCGTGGCAGCACGGCGAGCGCGCCGACCAGGAACATCAGGAACATCCACGGCGCGCAGACCATCGCGAAATCGGCCAGCCGGCGGAACCCGGCGATCGCGAGCCAGGTCACCAGTCCGCCGACGGCGGCGACGACCAGGACGAAGCGCGCGTCGGTCGGGTAGAGGCCGGTCTGCGCCGGGATACCGAACGGGATCCGGACGGCCGAGGCGGCGACCGTGATCATCGCGCCGGCCAGAACGCAGTAGAGCAAGGCGTTCAGAACGTTGGCGACGGCGGTCACGGCCGGGCCACCGATCCGTCGGAGATACCAGTAGAGCGTGAGCCGCGTGTCGACCGCCACCGGCGCGCACAACAAGGTCCAGTTCAGGACGGCCAGGAGGTTGCCGACCGCGAGGCCGACGAAGACATCACCGATCGCCGCGCCCCAGCTGACGAAGCTGGCGCCGATGACGAACTCGGTCGCCGCGACGTGCTCACCTGCGAATGACGCGGCGAAGTGCCCGGGGCCCAGCAGCCGGTCATTGCTGACCGGTTCGCGGTCGAACTCGTAGTGAGTCTCCGATGTGGTGGTCATGGCACGTCAGCGTTCGAGAATCCTGTCCTTCCTTCACGCAACAGGCCCGCATATCGGGCGCGGCCGCGCACAGCGCGGCCCGCGCGGGTTGGAGTGGGGCGCTCGGGGTCCCCACGAAGACCCGCGCGGGGGGGCCGGGGGCGCAGCCCCCGTCCATTCAGACGATTCCCGATCGCCCCGTCGGCTCGGCGGTCCGCGCCTCGGCCATCCGCGCGCGATAGCCCGACGCGCGATAGGCCGCAATTGGATCGATCGCCCCGCCGGCGGCCAGGCGCGCCATCTTGATGACCGGCGCGACATCGATCTGAGCCGCCTCACGCAGCAGCCGCGCGGCACCCATCACATCGTTGGTCTCCTGGGCCGCGCTGAGCGCGTCACGATCGACCAACAGGGCCTTGACGAACGCCCGCTGAACCGCCGCCGCGCTCTCGAGCAGGCTCTCGATCGGGTCGGTCATGTTGTGCGACTGATCGAGCATGTAGACCGGATCGAAATCGTCGACGCCGCGCGCCTCCGCGTCGACCAGCTCGTTGAAAACCAGGAAGAGCCGGAAGGGATCGATCGCGCCGGTGTCGAGGTCGTCGTCGCCGTATTTCGAGTCGTTGAAGTGGAATCCGCCGAGCTTGCCGAACTGGATCAGCCGCGCGACGATCTGCTCGACGTTGACCGTCGGCGCATGGTGCCCGAGGTCGACCAGACACCGGGCTCGCGGCCCGAGGCGCTCGGCACAGGCGTAGCTCGTGCCCCAATCGGCGACGACGGTCGAGTACAGCGCGGGCTCGTAGAGCTTGTGCTCGAGGAACAGCCGCCAGCCGTCGGGCAGCTTCGCGTAGATCTCGCGCATCGAGTCGACGTAGCGATCGAGTGCGCGCGCGAAGTGCTGCTGGCCGGGGAAGTTCGAGCCATCGGCGATCCAGACCGTGAGCGCCGTCGATCCCAGCTGCTCGCCGACAGCGATGCACTCGAGGTTGTGGGCAATCGCCTGCGCGCGCACCGCCGGATCGGCATGGGTCAGGCTGCCGTACTTGTACGAGTGCGCCTGCCCCGGTTGATCCTGAAACGTATTCGAGTTGACGGCATCGAACCCGAGGTCGAGCGCCTCGGCGTGCCGGCGGAGCGCGTCGATGTCGTCGACGCGGTCCCAGGGCAGGTGCGGCGAGACGGTCGGCGTCGCGCGGCCGAGTTGCTGGACGACGGCACAGTCCTCGAGCTTCTCGAAGATCGTGCGCGGTTCGCCCGGCATCGGAAACCGGGCGAAGCGCGTGCCGCCGGTGCCGACGCCCCAGGTGGGAATCGCCACTCGTAGACCGCGCACTCGCTCGACCAGCCGGTCAATCGCCGTGCCGCGCCGCTCGAGCTGCCCGCCCAGGTGCTCGAAATCGACCCGTAGATGGGCCTCGAGGCCGGCGTTCTGTTCAGCGAGAAACTCCGCCGGGATCGGCAACCGATCGGCCATGAGAGAGGTTGCATTATGTACCAGGAGCGTTGCCTTGCGTCGCCGCCGGGCGGTGTGGTTTGCTTCGGCGATGCTGAGCCGCCTATCCAGCGCCCTTGCCCTGCTGCTCGCGCTGGCGGGCAGCCCGGCCGCGGCCCAGCCCGCGGATCAGGCGCCGCCCAACATCCTCTTCTTCCTGTCGGACGACCAGCGCGACGATCAGCTGGGCATCGCCGGCCATCCGGTCCTGGAGACCCCCACGATCGACCGCCTGGCGAGCGAGGGCGTCCGGTTCACGAACGCGTTCGTCACGACGGCGATCTGCATGGCCAGCCGGGCGTCAATCCTCACCGGCCTGCCCGAGCGGAGCCATCACTTCACGCTCGAGATGCCACCACTCGAGCGGCGTCACACCGACCAGAGCTACCCGGTACTGCTGCGGGCCGCCGGCTACCGGACCGGGTTCGTCGGGAAGTTCGGCGTCGAGGTCGAATCGGGTGTCGTGCGGGAGATGTTCGACGTCTTCGATCCGCTCGACCGGAATCCGTATTTTCAGATTCAGGCTGACGGGGCGATCCGGCACATCACCGATGTGGCCGCCGACCGGGCGATCGATTTTCTGCGCCGTCACGATGGCGCCGGCGGCCGGCCGTTCGCCCTGAGCGTCAGCTTCAACGCGTCGCACGCGGAGGATATCGACCACGACGCGCACTACCCGTGGCCGGAAGGGGTCGACGGCCTGTACGACGACGCCGACATCGCGCCGCCAGCGCTCTCGGATCCCGCGGTCTTCGACGCGCAGCCCGAATTCCTGAAGGCCTCGCTCAACCGCGAGCGCTGGTTCTGGCGCTGGGATACGCCCGAGAAGTACGACCGGAACATCCGGGCCTACTACCGGATGATCACCGGCGTCGACCGCGCGATGGGCCGGGTCCTCGACGAGCTGACGCGGCTTGGCCTCGACGACGACACCGTGGTGATCTTCTCGAGCGACAACGGCTACTACCTCGGCGCGCGCGGGTTCGCGGGCAAGTGGTCGCACTACGAGGAATCGCTGAGGGTGCCACTCGTCATCCGCGACCCCCGGCGCGGCTCCAGCGACCGCGGCCGCACGACGGATGCGATGGCGCTCAACATGGACATCCCCGCCACCATTCTCGACCTCGCCGGCGTCGAGCCGCCCGCCGCCTATCGCGGCGCCAGCCTGCGGCCGTTCATCACCGGCGAGCCGCCCGATGGTTGGCGCACCGACTTCTTCATCGAGCACCTCGCCGAGCACGACAGCATCCCGAAGTACGAGGGGGTCCGCGGGGAACGGATGGTCTACGCGCGGTATTTCGAGCGGGCGCCGGCCTACGAGTTCCTGCACGACCTCGACCGCGACCCGGACCAGCTCGAGAATCTCGTGGCCGACCCCAGCTACGGCTCGACCCTCGACGTGCTCAGGGCTCGGACCGACGCCCTGCGCGGCGACTACGGCGGCCCGTACGACCGCACGGCGTTCCGGGCGCGCCCGGCGCCAGAGCGGGCCGAACAGCCGAACATCGTGCTCATCATCGGCGACGACCAGTCGTGGACCGACTTCGGCTTCATGGGACATCAGACGATCGAGACGCCCAATCTCGATGCCCTGGCCGCGGCCGGCGCGCTCTTCACCCGCGGCTACGTGCCGACCGCGCTCTGCCGGCCGTCGCTCTCCACGCTGGCAACCGGGCTCTACGCCCACGCCCACGGCGTGACCGGCAACGACCCGGCGGTGACGACAACCGCCGTAGGCGCGGACTACTGGAACGATCCGATCTACCGCGCTCTCAATCAGCGGCTGATCGCCCGCATCGACGAGACGCCGACCGTGCCGCGACTCCTGGGTGACGCCGGCTACGCCAGCTTCCAGTCGGGCAAGTGGTGGGAAGGCAGCTACGCCCGCGGCGGATTCACCGCGGGGATGACGCACGGCAATCAGGACCGAGGCGGCCGCCACGGCGACGCGGGCCTGACGATAGGCCGCAGCGGCCTGGCGCCGATCTTCGACTTCATCGACGGCGCGCGCGCCGACGATCGGCCGTTCTTCGTCTGGTACGCGCCGTTCCTCCCGCACCTGCCGCACAACCCGCCAGAGCGGCTGCTCGCCAAGTACCGTGTGCCGGGGCGTCCGATCGAGATCGCGCGCTACTTCGCGATGTGTGAGTGGTTCGACGAGACCGTTGGCGCGTTGCTCGGCCATCTCGACGAGCAAGGGCTCGCTGACGACACGCTGGTCGCGTTCGTCACCGACAACGGCTGGATCCAGGCGACGCCCGACGCGGCGTTGCCGGACGGTTGGAACCAGATGTTCGCGCCGCGGTCGAAGCAGTCGCCCTTCGAGGGCGGGACACGCACACCGATCGTCCTGAGGTGGCCTGGCGTGGTGGCGCCCGGACGCCACGATCTCCCAGTCAGCAGCATCGACCTGGCGCCGACGTTGCTCGCCGCGGCCGGGCTCCAGCCACAGATCGGGATGCCGGGCATCGATCTGCTCCGGGTGATCGTCGGTGGCGAGACGCCGGTCCGCGACGCCATCTTCGGTGAGGCGTTCGCCCACGACATCGCCGACGTCGACGACCCGTCGGCGAGCCTGCTCTACCGCTGGGCGATCGAGGGTCGGTTCAAGCTGCTGGTTCGCCACGAAGGCCGTCTCGGCCGATACGGGCAGGTGCACGCCGGTGGCGCCGACGGACCGCAACTCTTCGACATCGTCGCGGATCCCCACGAAACGACCGATCTGGCCGAGCGCCACCCCGAGGTCGTCGAGCATCTGTCATGGCGGATCCGCCACTGGTGGCCAGCGCGGTAGCCGGGGACGCTCGATGCTCCACACTCAGCGATCGCGGCGGGAATTCCTGAAGGCCGTGGCCGCCGTGGGCAGCGCGCTGCCGATCGCCCGACCGGCCTTCGGCTTCCAACCATCGCCGGCGCTCGAGGCGTATCCCCTGCTCGCGCCCCAGCTGCGCGCGCTGGCCGACCGGCGTGCGCACCCGATACCGCGGCGCGGGACGCTGACGTTGACCGCGACCGACGGCGCCTACGCGCCCGACCTGGCGCAGCTCGACGTCGAAGCGGCCGGCGGCACCGCTCGGCAGGTCGCTCCCGACGGCCTGCTGATGTTCACCGTCGAGGCCGACGAGCCTGTCTATCTGTCGGCCGAACTGGATCTCGACCCGTCGGACGACCTCCGGCCCGGCCTGCGCGCGACGGTGCTGTGCGACGACACGGTGATCGCCGCGCCGATGGTGGCCGCCCCGCCGTGGGGCATCGCCGAGATCACCGACCCCGCTCCTCAGGTGCTGGGTACGCGGCCGCCGGCCACCATCTCGGTGGATCGCTGGCTGCTGCCGGGCGGGCGCCATCGGCTGACGATTGCCGGCCCGCACTTCCGCGACGCGGGACGGTTCCGAGCGCTGCGGCTCAGCCCGCTTCCCGACCTCGTCGAGGCCCCCCGCTACCGCTTCGCGCTCATCGGCGACACACACGTTCGGTTCGAAGGCCGACATCTCTGGATGAACCTCAAGATGGGCGAGGACGTCACGGCCGAATTCGGCGCGACGCTCCGGTCGCTGGCCCGCGAAGGGATCGACTTCGTGATGCACGGCGGCGACATGACCGAGAACGCTACGCGCGACGAGTTCGCGCTGTTCGCGGGAATCGTCGGCTCGCAACCGCTCCCGATCTACGGCTGCATGGGCAACCACGATGTCTACCTCGAGAGTTCGCGGCCCGACGCCCTGGAACTGCTCGGCGACCTGTTCCCCGGTGGCACGCTCAACTACGCCCTGCCGAGGCCGCCGCTGCGTTTCGTCGTGCTGGACGTGAAGATCGAAGAACCCGAGGCGCGCGACGACCAGCGCGCCTGGCTCCGCGACACGCTGATGGCCGACCGCCAGACGCCCACGATCGTCGTCTGGCACTACGCGCCGTTCAACCGCGGTGGCCTCTCGTCGTGCGGCTTCCGGCTGCACGACTGGAGCGTGCTCGGCCGTGAGGCCGTGCTCGACATCGTGCGCGCCGCGCCCAACGTCATCGCGACCTTGAACGGCCACGACCACTGGGACGAGGTGAACGAACTCCAGGGGATCCACCACATCCAGAACGCCGCCGTGGTCGAGTGGCCGAACTCGTACCGTGTCTTCCGCGTCTACGCCGACCGGCTGGAGTGGGAGGTGCGGCAGGTCCGCAACCGCGGCTACATCCGCGAGTCGTTCGTCGTCCCGAAGGCGAACTCTTGGATGATCGCGACGCGTGGCAGCGACCTCCAGGGACGGATCTCGCTCGCTCGGCGGCGGTAGGCTCGACCCAGGAGCACCTCACCTCGTTTGAGGATAGAATTGCTCCCTTCGTGAATAGACCAGTCGTCGCCCTCGCCGCGGCTCTGCTGTCAGCACTCGCCGTGCCGGCGGTGCTCTCCACCTATGGCGGCGCACAGACAGGCGACGCGCGCGTCGAGCGGTACCGGACGCATCTCGAGACGGTGGTGCCCGAGGCCGACTACTTCGTCGCCAAGGACGGTGAGTACCCCCACTTCCGCGGCTACGTCCGGGGCGCGGCGGGCGCGGGCGACGCGCTGGTCGGCCTGGCCTACATGAACCCCGACGCCGGGCACGTCATCACCGGGTATACCAGCGAGATCGTCATGATGGTCGGGCTCCGGCCGGCCGGCACGATGATCGCGGTGTCGGTGGTGAGCCACAACGAACCCTACGGCGCGCGGTCGATCGAGCGGCCGCGCTTCGCCAATCAGTTCCCCAACCGGCGCTACCGCGAGCGGCTCGTGGTGGGCGACGACGTCGACGGCATCTCGGGCGCGACGATCACCGTCCGGGCCGCCACCTCGGCGATCCGTCGCTCGACACGGCGGATGTTCCGCGAGTTCGTCAAGGAACGGCTCGAGGCGCAGCCGTGAGCCTCGTACGGATCGTCGCCGCCCTGGCGCTGGTCACGGGGTTGTCCGCGGCGCTGATCGTGCCCCCGGCTTCGCCCGCTCAGCCGGCGCCTGACGCCGGCGCCGGCCAGCCGGAGTTCTCGCTCGAAGATCTCGACGCGCTGCTCGAGGAGGACGAACTCGAGGAATCGGTGGCGTCGCTCAGCGGAGCGGAGATCGGCGACATCGTCGGCATGGCGCTCGTCCTCGGCTTCGCCGTGTTCAGCTTCATGCGGAAGAGCGTCGCGCTCAAGTACGTGTCGTTCGCCGCGTCGATCGCCTATCTCGGCTTCTACAAGTCGAACCTCGTGTCGATCGTGAACATCTTCGCGATCCTGGAAGGCAACTTCCCCGACGTCAGGCACAGCATCGCGTGGTACCTGCTCATCGGCTTCACGGCCGTCTCGACGGTGCTCTGGGGCCGGCTGTATTGCGGGCGGATCTGCGCGTTCGGCGCCTTCACGCAACTGCTCGATCGGATCGTGCCTGCGCGGCTACGGTTCGACCCGCCGCCCCGGCTCGACCGGCGCCTGGCGTACCTCAAGTACGTCATCCTCGGCGCGGTCCTGCTGTACTTCTTAGCCAGCAGCGACTTCCTCGTCTACCGCTATGTCGAACCGTTCTGGATGTTCACCCTGAACGGCAACGTGGTGATGTGGACGCTCCTGGGAACGCTGCTGCTGGCCACGATCGTTATCCGCAACCTCTATTGCCGGTATCTCTGCTCGGTCGGCGCGGCGCTCGGGCTCATCTCGAACCTGACCGTATTCAAGATCAAGCGCTGGCAGGAGTGCCAGGGCTGCAAGATCTGCGAGAAGGCGTGCGAGTGGGGCGCGATCGACGGACCGACGATCTCGCTCGCCGAGTGCGTCCGCTGCGACGACTGCGAACGGCTGTATCACGACGAGCAGAAGTGCGTGCACTGGTTGATCCTGCACAAGAAACCGAAGACGCAGCCCGCAGCCTCCTGAGAGGTCCAACTGCATGGCCGAGTCCGTCCACCAACGATGGTCGTCGCACGGCGCGTTCCTGCTGGCCACGGCGGGCGCGGCCGTCGGCCTGGGCAATATCTGGCGGTTTCCGTATCTGGCGGGCGAGTACGGCGGCGCGGCGTTCGTCCTGGTCTACCTCGCCTTCGTCTTCCTAATCGGCGTGCCGGTCATCTCGGCCGAGCTGGCCATCGGCCGGATGGGCCAACTCAGCCCGATCGGCTCGGTCCGCGCGATCCTCAAGGCTGAAGGCGGCTCGTCGGCGTGGCAGGCGATCGGCTACCTCAGTGTCCTCGGCCCGGTCCTCGGCCTCGCCTACTACAGCATCGTCGCCGGCTGGTCGCTGCAGTACACCGTGGAGGCCCTCGGCAACGCCTTCGCCGGCGTCGACGCCGATGGTTCGCAGCAACTGTTCCAGGGGCTAGCCGGGTCAGCGGTCGCGACCGTCACCCTGCAGGGGATCTTCATCGGCCTGACGGCGGTGGCGATCGGCGGCGGCCTGCGACATGGCATCGAGCGAGCGACCAAGATCATGATGCCCGCCCTCGCCGGGATCCTGCTGATCATCTTCGTCTACAACCTGTTCGCCGCCGACATGGGCGCGGCGATCACGTTCCTCTTCACGCCAGACTTTTCGCAGATCACCGCCACGTCGCTCCTGCTCGCGCTCGGTCAGGCCTTCTTCTCGGTCGGCGTCGGCGTCGGGTTCATGATGACCTACGGGGCCTACCTCCCGCGCGACATCTCGGTGCCCCAGGCTGCGATCATCATCGGCGTGGTCGACACGGCGATCGCACTGCTGGCCGGGCTGGTCATCTTTCCGATCGTCTTTGCCTCGGGCCTGAGCCCGGGCGAAGGGCCCGGGCTGGTCTTCGTGACCATGCCGATCGCGTTCGGCGGTATGACCGGGGGCCAGGTCATCGGCATCCTCTTCTTCCTGCTGTTGACCCTGGCGGCGTACACGACGGCGCTCGGCATGCTCGAACCGATCGTGTCCTATCTGGAAGAGAAATGGCTGGCGCCGCGACGGGTGCTGGCGCCGGTGGCCGCCGCGGCCATCTGGCTGCTGGGGCTGGCCCCCGCGCTGTCCGACACGGTCCTGGCCGGCGTGACGCCGCTCGGATTCATCCCGGCCTTCGAGGGCATGTCGGTCTTCGAGGTCTTCGATTTCACGACCGGGTCGATCATCTTGCCGGTGAACGCGCTGCTGATCGCGCTGTTTGCGGGATGGGTCGTGTCGAGCGATGCCTTCCGGCGCGAGCTGGCGCTCGACCACGACAGCCTCTTCACGCTCTGGCAGTTCCTGATGCGCTACGTGGCGCCGGCCGCCGTCCTGGCGATCATGATCTCCGGGCTGGTGGCCTGAGCGCGCGAGGCGCTGCCGTCGGATCAGCGGGCTACTGACCTGACCGAGGCTCATGGCGGAACCTAGGCAACTCCGAAAGGGTGGAACGAGGTCATGAAGGAACAGGGTAGGCGCATGCTCAGCGGTGCACCTCTGTTGGCGGTTGGGCTCTGGCTCACGGCGTCGCCGTTGGTAGCCCAGGACTCGGACGTCCAGGGCGCCTGGCGAGTCGAGACCTATGTGATGGCGGCCGGGGCAGAGCATCCGGCCGAAGGGCGGATCTTCTTCACCGAGTCCGACTGGCAGGTCCTGTTCTTCACGCTCGATGAAGAAGGCGTTGTCAAACGGGCGTCGGCCGAGGGAGGCACATACACGCTGGAGGGGGATGCTCTCACCTTCCGACATCTCCACAATCTCTCTGTTGGTGATGCGATCGAAGGCCGGGAAGCGACGCCCCTGAGACGGATCTACTGGAGTCCTGAGGAAGGCCCCGTGGAGCCAACCCACGCATACGTGGACGGTGACCGCATGACGCTCGCCTTCCCCGGCGGTAACCGGTTGCTTCTCACGAGGAGCTCGAGATGACCCCCTCACTCCTTACCTGAGGTCGAACGTCGAAACGATCGGCTCGACGCCAGAGGCCTCGGCAGCTCCGGTCCACTCCAGAACGGCGAGCACGGGACGGTGGTCCGAAACGACTTGCTCGTCGACGATGGTGACTTCCGAGACGTTCCACGGATCGCCGGCGCGGGTAAGCACGTAGTCGATGCGCGACCTGGGTGCGATCGCATCGATCCACCGTTCAGTGAGCAGCTCGTTCATCGGACGGCTACCGGGCCGGGCGTTGAGGTCGCCGGCCAAGATGATCGGCGGGCCGCCTGCCGCTGGCAGGACTCGGTTGATCCGCTGCGCCTGCTCCAGTCGCGTTGCTTCGCTCGTGTGATCCAGGTGCGTGCCGACCAGGACAAACTCGGGAAGCCCGTTGTCGGGCATGACGAGAGCGGCGAGCGCGGTTCTCGGCTCTTGGTCCGGTTCAAACGGGAGATGATAGCTGCGCACCTGATCGAGCGGCCAACGTGAGAGCAGCGCCTCGCCGTACTCGCCACCCTCGTAGATGAGCGCGTGGCCGAAGACTGCCGTCATACCCGTGAGCGCTTCGAGTAGGGCCGGCTGATCGACGCCGCTCGCCCGGAGCGTCCCGCGGTCGACTTCCTGCAACGCCACGACGTCGGGGTCCAGGTCCGTGATGACCTTGGCCAGTCGTTCGTAGTCGAACGCCCCATCCATCGCCTCGCCGTGATGAATGTTGTAGGTCAGCACCCGGAGCTGTGGGCGAGACGGTGGCTGGGCTGCCGCCATGCCGGCCCACCCAAGCCCAAGGGTAAGGAGGAGGAGATGGGTACACACCGTGTTCGGCTTCATGTTGCGCTTGCCCTGAACAGAGGAGGTCTCTCAGGGCGCCCGACCAACGTGAGCCGGGCGGCAGTCCTGAACCGGCGGTTACTCGCCGGCGTCCTCTTCCACGCCCTCGATCACCGACTCGGGCAGCCGGAACGCGAGCAGTTCGCCGGCGTAGCCGCCGCCGCCGACGGCGACGAGGAGGTACTGCACGCCGCCGACGGCATAGGTCATCGGCGAGCCGGTCTGGCTCGACGGGATGAAGACCGACGCCACTTCACGCCCGGTTGCCTTGTGGTAGGCGCGGAGCCGGGCGCCTTCGACGCCCTCACGGTCGGTGAACCTCCCGCCATCGCCGGCGATGACGAGCGTCTTGGTCACCAACGTACCGACGCGCCCCGGGCGCCCGGTGCGCGGGATGTCGAGGTGCTGAAGCGCCGGGTGATCCCGCACGTTGTCGGCCGTCTCGCCGTGCGCGACCTGCCAGAGGATCTCGCCCTGATTCAGATCGATCGCCGTGATCCGCCCCCACGGCGGCTTCACCAGCGGCAGGCCCTGCACGGATGTCCCCGCCATCGCGGCGTTCACACCTTCGGGGCGTCCCATGACGAAGTCCATGTCGGAGCGTTCGGGATCGTTGACGAGCCCGAGCCTGGTCACCTGGGTCTTCGAATAGATGTAGAAGACGCCGGTCTCGGGGTCGAGCGCGCCGCCCGGCCAGTTCGGTCCGCCGGTCGCCGACGGCACCATCAAGGTGCCGTAGGTGCCGTCGGCCGTCGCGACCGAGGGCGGCGTGTAGATCGGCCCGATGCGGAACTTCTTCAGCACTTCCAGCCCCTCCGCACGGAGCGCCGGGGTGAAGTCGATCAGATCGTCGACGCCGATCCCCTGGCGATCGAACGCCGGGGGCTTCGTCGGGTAGGGCTGCGTCGGCGCCAGGACCTCGCCCGGAATATCAGACCCCGGGACCGCTCGTTCCTCGATCGGCCAGACCGGTTCGCCCGTCGCCCGGTCGAGGACGAAGAGCCAGCCCTGCTTCGTCGGCTGGACGATCGCCTTGATCGCCCGGCCGTCGACGGTGATGTCGGCGAGCACCGGCGCGCACGGCAGGTCGAAGTCCCAGACGTCGTGGTGCACGGTCTGGTAGTGCCAGACCCGCTCGCCGGTCTCGAGGTCGACCGCGACGATGGCGTCGCCGAACAGGTTGTCGCCCAATCGATGCCCGCCGTAGTAGTCGCCGGTCGGCATCTCCAGCGGCAGGTAGGCCAGGCCCAGTTCGACGTCGACGGTTGCCTGGCCCCACATGCCGGTGTTGCCGGTGTAGCGCCACGAATCGTTCAGCCAGGTCTCGTTGCCGAACTCGCCGAGCTGCGGCAGTGTGTGGAAGATCCACGTCCGCTCACCGGTCCGGACGTCGTAGCCACGAACGTAGCCTTTCACGTTCTCTCGACTGACCGGCGCCGACCCCACGACGTGCGCGGCCCCGATGATGATCGTGTCACCGGCAACGATCGGCGCGGCGTGGAGGCCGATCTCGCCGGTTAACGGGTCGATCTCCTGATCGAGTTCCCGCTTCAGATCCACGATGCCGTCCAGGCCGAAGTTCGGGATCTGCCGGCCGGTGCCGGCGTCGAGCGCGATCATGTGGTAGCCCGGCGTTACGTAGAAGATTCTGCCCGACCCGCCATCGTCCCAGTAGGTCAGGCCGCGGCCGGAGAGTCGCCGGGGCGCCACCTCTCCCCGCTCGCCTTCGTCCATCCGGTGCATCCAGAGCAGTTCGCCGGTCTCGGCATCGAGCGCGGCCGCCGCCCGGCGTGAGCCGACCGTCGTGTAGACGACACCGTCGATCATCAGGGGCGTCGTCTGGAAGTTCGTCTCGGGCCGCGGCCCGAAGCTATCGCCCTGGAACGTCCACGCCAGCTGCAGTTCACCGAAATTCTCGGCGCTGATCTGATCGAGTGGCGAGTATCGCGTGCTCGCGAGGTCGCCGCCGTAGGTCGTCCACTCGGTGTCGGGCGGCGCTTGCTGCGCGCCGAGCGGCGCGACATGCGCACCAACGAGCAGGCCGAGAACGAGAAGGAAGATGCCGCGAAGCGGTTGCTGACCCACGTGTGAATCTCCTGACAGACGATCGTTAAGGCGACGGAGGCGCATCGATCGTGACGCGACAGAGCACCTGATTGTCGATGTTCAGATTCTTCGTCCAGATGAATTCGGCCTCACCGAACAGCTCGGCGTAGTTCGCGTAGCCCGGCGTCCGCGTCACGTCGTCGGCCGCGTACAGGGAGGCCGCCGGCCAGTCGCTGTCGTCGAAGCCGGGCGCGGCCCAGTCGTCGGGCACCGCCCAGTGCAGCGCGCTGCACGTCTCGGGATCTCCGACGCACTCCGGCGTCTCCGGGCAGGCACCGGTGTCGCGGTTCGCGCCGACGCAGCTCGCGTCGTCGACCGGCGCGGCGTAGACGACCTGACACCGCCACTCGGCGCCGGTGACCGCGCCGTCGCTGAAGTGGGCGATGAAGCCCCCGTCGCCGACGTTGTAGTTGTCGTACTCCATCCCGATGCCGAGGTGCGTCCCCCAGTCGACCAGCCGGACCGCATAGGTGATCGGGTACGCCGCCTGGAACCGGCTCGCGCTCGAGTTGAACGGTGTGAAGCCGATCGCATCGCGGCAGACATACTGGCCGTTCACGTAGAGTTCGAAGAAGTTATCGCCGAAGAGCGTCGCCGTGATTTCGGCACCTTCGGCGCCGTCGCCATCGACAACGACGGTCGAGAGCTGTGCCGCGTAGTCAGCGTTGTCGCCCCCGCCGGTGCAGTCGTTGTAGATGTCGACGCAGGTCGCGCCGGAGGCGTTCACATCGGCGGGAATCGTCCAGGTCCGCCCCGACGCGTCGGCAATGGTCCCGCACAGCGCCTCGTTGAACCGCGACGCGCCGGCGCAACTCGCGACCGAGCCGCAGGCGAAGGTCGAACCGGCCAGACCCGTCGTCATGACCGGGGCGTCGGAGGCGGGCGCGGCCTCGGTGGCCGGCGAGTCGGTGGCCGCCGGTGGCGCGTCGGGCGGCACCGAGCAGCCGGCCCCGGCGAGCACGAGCACGATGGTGGCGGCCGAGGCGCGTCTCGCGGTCATGAGGCGGGAATTATAGCTGGAACCGGCCTCGCCGCCGGGGAATCGACCTGACGAGTTCGGCCGGCCACAGCCGGGCGCTCCGCTAGCCTAGGAAAAATCCCCATCCCGCGTCTGCGCCCGGTGTTCGGCCCGGACGACCGGCGCGCAGATCCACCGATCGAGCCCGAATCCAGGGGGGTCCCGGCCGTTCGGGCCGTCAGTGCCCGGCAATCTTCTTGCATTCTGATCTCGCGGGTAGTTCGTCCGGGGGTGAGCCCCGATTCCACGTTGGGAGGGACCTGAATGCAGGTTGCCACCTTCGCCGTCACCCACCATCGGTTCCTCGATCCCTCGGGCCGGACGGTGCAACCGCTGCCCGCCTTCGCAAACGATCCGGAGACGTTGCGCGAGCTGTATCGCGCGATGGTGCTCACGCGGACGTTCGACACCAAGGCGATTGCCTTGCAGCGCAGCAGCCGGATCGGCACCTACCCGTCGTCGCTCGGCCAGGAAGCCGTCGCGGTCGGTCTGGCCGCGGCGATGACCGCGGACGACGTCCTGCTGCCATCGTTCCGGGAGCACGGCGCACAGCTCTGGCGCGGCGTGACACCGACCGAGATGTTCCTCTACTGGGGCGGCGACGAGCGCGGCAGCGACTTCGCGGTGCCGCGCGAGGACTTTCCGAACAGCGTGCCGATCGGCAGCCAGGCCCCACATGCCGTCGGCGTCGCCCTCGCCATGAAGCTGCGCCGCCAGCCGCGGGCGGCGGTCTGCGTCTTCGGCGACGGCGCGACGTCGAAGGGCGACGTCGCCGAGGCGATGAACATGGCGGGCAACTGGCGGGCGCCGGTCGTCTTCGTCATCTCGAACAACCGGTGGGCGATCTCGGTGCCGCGCGCGGCACAGACCGCGGCGGCGACGCTGGCGCAGAAGGCGATCGCCGCGGGCATCCCGGGTGACCAGGTTGACGGCAACGACGTCATCGCCGTGCGCCACGTCGTGGGCGAAGCGCTCCATGCGGCGCGGGCGGGCGGCGGCCCACGCGTCGTGGAGGCGCTGACCTACCGGCTGTCGGATCACACGACCGCCGACAGCGCCAAGCGGTACCGCGACCAGGACGCGGTCGCCGAAGCCTGGAAGGAGGAACCGATCGGCCGGCTGCGGGCCTATCTGACCGGGCACGGCGCCTGGTCGGATGACGACGAGTGTCAGCTGATCGACGAGAGCACGGCGCGGATCGACCGCGCGGCCGAACAATACTTCGCGATGGAGCCGGCACCCCCGTCGGCGGTGTTCGAGTATCTCTACGCCGCGCTGCCCAAGGCGCTCGAGGGGCAGCGGGACGAAGTCGTGCAGGGGCACCACCATGGCTGAGATGCGAATAGTCGATGCGATCAACGCCGCGATGGCCCGGGCCATGGCGGACGACGAACGGGTGATCGTCCTGGGCGAGGACGTCGGCATCGACGGCGGTGTGTTCCGGGTGACCGACGGACTGATCCGGAAGTTCGGCGCCGATCGCGTCCTCGACACGCCGATCGCCGAGACCGGGATCGCCGGCGTGGCGGTCGGCCTGGCCGCGCAGGGGATGCGGCCAATCGCCGAGATCCAGTTCCTGGGGTTCCTGTACGCAACCATCGATCAGCTGGTGAACCACGCCGGACGGCTCCGCACGCGGACGCGCGGCCGGCTCACCTGCCCGCTGGTGCTGCGCGCGCCCTACGGCGGCGGCATCCACGCGCTGGAGCACCACTCGGAGAGCACCGAGGCGATGCTGGCCCACATTCCCGGCGTGCGTGTCGTGATCCCGTCGTCGCCGGCTCGCGCCTACGGTCTGCTGCTGGCCGCCATCCGCGACCCCGACCCGGTCGTCTACCTCGAACCGAAGCGGATCTACCGCGCCGGTCACGAGGAGGTCGCCGATGACGGCGCAGCGCTGCCGCTCGACACCTGCTTCGTCCTCCGGGAGGGCCGCAACGTGACGCTCGTCACCTGGGGCGCGATGGTCGTCGAGACGATGATGGCGGCCGGCCTGCTGGCCTCGCAGGGGATCGACGCCGAGGTGATCGACGTGGCGACGCTCAAGCCGATCGACATGGCGACGATCGTGGCGTCGGTCCGGAAGACCGGCCGTGTCGTCGTCGTCCACGAGGCGGCGCTGTCGGGCGGGCTCGGCGGTGAGATCGCCGCGCGACTCGCCGAGGAGGACGGCGTCTTGCGCGGGCCCGTGCGCCGCGTGACCGGCTACGACACGGTCGTGCCGCTGGCGAAGCTCGAGAGGCACTACATGCCGTCGATCTCGAGAATCATGACGGCCGTACGGGAGACGATGCCGTCGGAGATCCCCGCCTGATGACTGCCGTGCTCGTGACGGGCGCGCTCGGTCAGATCGGTACCGAACTGACGCGCGCTTTGCGTGGCCGCCACGGCGCCGGCCATGTGCTGGCCACCGGCTACCGCGAGGCACCACCCGAATCTTCGCCGCTCAGCGACGGACTGTACGAGCGCCTCGACGTCACCGACCACCGCGCCGTCAACGCGACGTTCGTCGAGCACGACGTCGACGTCGTCTACCACCTCGCCGCCCGGCTGTCGGTCCTGAGCGAAGCGGATCCGCAGGAGGCCTGGGCGGTCAACATGGGCGGTCTGCACAACGTCCTGGAAGCGGCGCGGACGCACGGCGTCGGGCAGGTGTTCTGGCCCAGTTCGATCGCCGCCTTCGGTCCAGAGACGCCCTCGGAGCGGACTCCGCAGGACACCCTCATGCGACCGACGACGATCTACGGTGTCGCGAAAGTGGCGGGCGAACTGCTGTGCGACTACTACTGCCGCCACTACGGCCTCGACGTGCGCGGCGTGCGCTATCCAGGCGTCATCAGCGGCGCAACACGGCCGACCGGCGGGACGACCGACTACGCCGTCGAGATCTTCTACGCCGCGATCGAGTCGGGCTGCTATACCTGCTTCGTCCGCGCCGACACCGTCCTGCCGATGATCTACATGCCCGACTGCATCAAGGCGGCGCTCGATCTGATGGCGGCCGACCGACCGCAGCTGCGGCATCACAACTCATTCAATGTCTCGGCGATGAGCTTCTCGGCCGGCGCCCTGGCCGAGGAGATCGCGAAGCACGTGCCCGGGTTTGTCTGCGACTTCGCGCCCGACCATCGCCAGGCGATCGCCGATTCGTGGCCCCACAGCCTCGACGACTCGGCGGCACGGGCGGAATGGGGCTGGAAGCCGCGGTTCGGCCTGCCCGAGATGACGACCGACATGCTCGCCACCCTCAGAGCCCGCCAGCAGGCCGGGCGCCTTTAGCAGCAGCGATGTCGACCCTTTCGCGGCGCCTCCGCAGATCGCTCGCCGAGTTGCGAGCCGCCGGGACCTACAAGTCACTGCGTGAATTCACCCGCCCGATGGCGCCGGTGACGTCGATCGACGGCATCGGCGAGGTCCTGGTCTTCTGTTCGAACAACTACCTCGGCCTGGCCAATCATCCCGAGGTGGTCCGGGCGGGTATCGAGGGCCTCGAGCGATACGGCGCCGGGACCGCCAGCGTCCGGTTCATCTGCGGCACCTTCGACTGTCATCGCGCGCTCGAGGATCGCCTGGCGACGTTTCTGGGCACGGAGGCCGCGCTGACCTACGTGAGCTGCTGGAACGCAAACGAAGGACTGCTGGCCACGCTCGTCCAGCACGGCGACGCCATCCTGTCGGACGACCTCAACCACGCGAGCATCATCGACGCGACTCGCCTGGCCCGCCAGGCCACTCGGAAGATCTTCGCGCACAGCGACATGGCCGCACTGGACGCCACGTTCGCGGGCGTCGAGGACGCGCCGGTGAAGCTCGTCGTCACCGACGGCGTGTTCAGCATGGAGGGTGACGTCGCACGCCTGCCGGCGCTGGTCGAGCGCTGTCGCCGGCACGGCGCCACGCTCGTCGTCGACGATTCGCACGGTGTCGGCGTCCTGGGCGCGGGCGGTCGGGGGACGCACGAGCACTTCGCTCTGCCAGGCTGCGCG
>JASLOV010000185.1 GCA_030745285.1 Dehalococcoidia bacterium
CCGCGAGTCCCTGTGCGACGCTCTCGCGCACGTCCGTCGGGCCCTGCGCGGTGCCGGCCAGGTAGATGCCGGGCGAGCCGGCTTCGACGGGACCGAGCTTGGGGTGGCGCTCCAGCAGGAAGCCATCCTCGCTGTGCGTGACCTTGAGTTGTTCAGAGACCGTCTCGTTCTGTGGCTGCAGAGCGGTCACCAGCACGAGTAGATCGGTGGGAATATCGAGCTCACTACCCAGCAGTTCATCCCGCATCCGCACCATGCCATCGCGGTAGCGCAGCGCCTCCTCCGGCGGGGATGCCGGATCGTATCGGAAGAACTGCACGCCCTCGCGCATCGCCGCTTCGTAGGTTTCCTCGGCGTGACGGCTGAAGGTGCGAATGTCGCGGTACAGCACGCGCACGTGCTTGCCCTCGCGGCGCAACTCGAGCGCCTGCCCGATCATCGATTCGCAGCAGTAGCGGGAGCAGCCGGCGGGATAGCTGCCGTTCTCGCTGCTGTCGCGCCGCGACCCGACGCAGCCGACGAAGGTGACGCGATCCGCCTCGACCTCGTCGAGCTGGTCAAGGTCGAGGTTCGTGATCACCGACGGGTCGCCGCCGTATCCGAACTCCCGCGGCCGGTATGCGTTCGCGCCGGTTGCGAGGATCACGGCGCCGGCGCGCAGTTCTTCGCCCGTTGAGAGCCGCGCGCTGAAGTCGCCGATGTGTCCACCGATCGTTTCGATGTCCGTACCCACGTGCATGTGTACGCCCGCGCCCTCGGCGGATCGTTCACGCTGCTCGACGAGCGCCACCGCTTCAATGCCCGCCGGCGAGAGGCTCTTGAGCTCGCGCAGCATGCCGCCGACGCGCGGACTTCGCTCCACGAGGTGGGTGTCGAAACCCTGTTCGGCGAGGCTGGACGCCGCGCTGAGGCCGGTGATGCCGCCGCCGATCACGACCGCGCTCTGAACCATGGGCTGTTCGCTGATCTCGAGCGGCTCCAGCAGGCGTGCCTTGTCGACGCCCATCGCGACCATGTCCTCCGCCTTGGCAGTCGCCTCCTCGGGAGACTCCTTGTGCACCCAAGAGTCCTGGTTGCGGAGGTTCACCATCTCCAGCAGGAAGGGGTTGAGGCCCGCCTTCAGGCAGACGCGGCGGAAGATGCCCTCGTGCGTCTTCGGCGAGCAGGCGGCGACGACGACGCGGTTGATCCCCTGCTCGCGGATGGTCTCGACGATCCTGGCCTGCGTGCTCGCCGCACAAGAGAACATCGAGTCTTCCGCGTAGACGACGTCCGGCAGCGTGCGCGAGTACTCAACGATCGAGGGAACGTCGATCACGCCGCCGATGTTGTTCCCACAGTGGCAGACGAAGACACCGATGCGACTCTCATCAACCTCGGGCAGCGGCTCGCCCCGCTGCTCCTCGGTCCAGGTGTGCTCGGTCAGGTGAGTGAGCGCCAGCGCGGACGCGGCGCCCGCCTCCGCAACACTGTCCGGGATGTCCTTCGGTCCGCTCGCGCAACCGGCGGCGTAGACGCCGCTGCGGCTGGTGGCGATCAGCCCTGCGACGGTCTCTTCCGCCTGCAGGAATCCGTCCTCGTCGATGTCGATGCCGAGCACGGGGGCGAGGCCGGCGAGGCTCGGCGGCGGGGTGACCGCGTTGGCGAGCACGACCAGGTCGACGTCCTGCGTGGTCAGCTGGTTGTCGGCGGTGTCCTCGTAGCGGACGCTCAGTCCGCCGCCATCGCTGGCGGTGATGCTCGTGGGACGAGCGCGCAGGAAGCGGGCCCCGGCTTCGCGCGTGCGGTCGTAGAACGCGTCGAAGCCCTTGCCGTAGGCGCGCACGTCCATGTAGAGCGCGGTCACATCGGGCACACCGTGGTCGAGCGTCTGGTACGCCTGCTTCACGGAGTACATGCAGCAGAAGCGCGAGCAGTAGGACTGGTAGCGTTCGTCCCGGGAGCCGACACAGAGCACGAACAGCACGCTCTCCGGGTGCCGCCCGTCGGACGGGCGGATGATCTCGCCGCCGGTCGGGCCGGCGGAGTTGAGCATGCGCTCGTATTCGAGCGAGGTGAGAATGTCCGGGTTCGTGCCGTAGCCGAACTCGGACATCGGCGTGGGATCGAGCATCTCGAAGCCCGTGGAGACGATCACGGAGGCGACCTCACGCTCGATCGTCTGTTCGAGCGGCTGGAGCAGATCGATGCACTGCGGGGGACAGGCCTGGACGCAGCGATCGCATGTGATCACGTTCGGAAGGTCGTTCAGGCAGTTCTCGATATCGATCACGTACGGACCGGGGACGGCCTGCTGGAACGGGGTGTAGACGGCCTTGCGCGCACCCATCCCGGCGTCGAATTCGTTGCTGAGCGGCACGGGACAGACGGGGACGCACTCGTCGCAGCGGGTGCACTCGTCGGTGATGAAGCCGGCGCGCTGGTTGATGCGAGCCGTGAAGGCGCCGGCCTCACCGCCGAGGGCGGTGACCTCGGCGTTGGTGAGCACCTCGATGTTGGCGTTGTCGTTGACCTCCGACATCATCGGGGCTTCGATGCAGATCGAGCAGTCGAGCGTGGGAAAGTTCTTGTCGAGCGCGGCCATCTTGCCGCCGAGCGAGGCGGAGCGCTCCACGAGCACGACCCGCGCACCGGCGGCAGCGAGGTCGAGCGAAGCCTGGATGCCGGCGATGCCTCCGCCGATCACGAGAACCTGGTCGCTCATGCCACTGCCTCCGCGACGATCTGCTGGCCCCGTTCCAGCCCGGCGGCGAAGGCTCGTAGATTCAGGTCGATGAAGCGCTCCTTCACCTCGGTACGGATCGCCTCCTCCGCGGCTTCGCGTTCGACGAGGCCCGTCGCAGCGGTCACGAAGCCGAGCATCACGATGTTGGCGACGATGCGGAGGCCGAAGTCCTGCTCCGCGATGCGCGTGAACGGGGCGCCCAGGACCTCCACGTCCGGCAGGTCGACGGAGCTGAGGTCCACGAGTTCCGTGTCGATCAGCACGGTCGCGCCGATCTTCGCCGTCGGCCCGTACTTCTCGGCGGCCTCCTGCGACATCAGCACCAGGAACTCGGCTTCGTCGAACAGCGGGTAGTCGACGGGCTCGTCACTGACGATCACCTGCGCGGCGCAGGCGCCGCCGCGCGCTTCCGGGCCATAGGACTGCGTGAAGACCGCCTCCTTGTCGGCATAGAGACCAGCCGCCTTGCCGAGGATGTAGCCGGCAAGGATGATGCCCTGTCCGCCGAAGCCGGCGAGCCGAATCTCTTTGCGCATCGCCGCTCCCCCCTACTCCCCGGCCGCCACCCCGAACGGACGCCGCTCGGTGTCGACGAATGTGCCGAGAACGATCGGCGCGTCCGCCGTGAGGTCGATCTCCAGATCGTCTGGCGATGCGTTGTCGTTGATCACGCCGTGCTCCTGGTACAGCCGCATCTCGTCGATGCCTTCGCCGATGTCATTCGACTTTCCGTAGCCGACGGGACACGGGGAGAGGATCTCGATGAAGGTGAAGCCACGCTTCTCCAACGCTCGGCTCATCGCCTGCTTCACCTGTCGCACATGCAGCGAGGTCCAGCGGGCGACGTAGACGGCGCCGAGCGCCATCGCGAGTTTCGGCAGGTTGAAGGGGTCGTCCAGGCTGCCGCGCGGCGCGGTCGTGCTGAACGAGCCATGGGGAGTGGTGGGGCCGCCCTGCCCGCCGGTCATGCCGTAGTTGAAGTTGTTGACACAGAAGACGTTGATGTCCATGTTGCGCCGGGCGGCATGCAGGAAGTGGTTGCCGCCGATGGCGAACAGATCGCCATCGCCGCTGATGACGGTGACCTCGAGGTCCTGCCGCGCCACCTTCAGCCCCGTGGCGAAGGCGATCGAGCGGCCGTGGGTGGTGTGGAACGAATCGAGATTGAGATAGCCGGCCACGCGCCCGGTGCAGCCGATGCCGGAGACGCAGACGTGCTGGTCGGCCGGCATGTCGGAGTCGGCGACCGCCAGCGCGAAGGCCTCGGTGACGGCCCCGAGGCCGCAGCCGGGACACCAGATGTGCGGCAGCCGGTCGGCCCGCAACAGGTCGTCCAGCGGATGTGACTCG
>JASLOV010000186.1 GCA_030745285.1 Dehalococcoidia bacterium
CTCCTGGGCGTGGTTCGATTGAGACGGGTCGACTGAGACGGGTCGACTGACGATCGCTGGAGGGGCCCCAACACGGATTGACCAGCGCGAGTGAAGCAGCGCGAATGGAGGCGCCATGACGTTCATCGACCCGGGTGAGATTCAGCCGGAAGAGCCGGACAGCTATGACTGGGCGGCGCTGGTCGGAGACCTGAACAAGCTACTCCGCCTGCGCGCCACCCCCGTTGGCATGAAGCTCTTCGCCACCGTCGAGGAGATGGAGGCCGTACCGCGCATCCGCCGCCCCGACGCGATCCTCACGACCGGCCAGATCGTGGCGCAGGCGGTGCGGCTGAACCGCACGATCGGCATCTCCAACGACGACCTGCCCGGCGCGCAGTGCGGCGCGGTGCTGGGCCTGCGCCCGCAGGACGAGCAATGGCTCTCCGGCTCCGGCATGGCGGGGGTCTGGTTCGAGACGCTGGAGGATGCCGCCGCGCACCAGGAGGCGATGGACGTGGTACCGCACGGCACGTACCAGGCGATGGCCGTCTCGCCGCTCGTCTCGGGCCGGCTCGACCCGCCCGACATCTGCCTGCTGTACGCCACGCCGGGCCAGATGATCATCTTCATCAACGGCCTGCAATGGGCTGGCTACCGCAAGTTCGACTGGAGCGTCGTCGGCGAGTCGGCCTGCGCCGACTCTTGGGGCCGGGCGCTCACGACCGGGCAGCCCAGCCTCTCCATCCCCTGCTTCGCCGAACGGCGCTACGGCGGCGTGCTGGACGAGGAGATGCTGATGGCAATCCCGCCCCGCTACCTGCCGAAGACGATCGAAGGCATGAAGCGGCTCTCGCGCAACGGGCTGCGATACCCGATCCCGCCGTACGGCATCCAATCGGACGCCCGCGCCGGGCTGGGGTACAGCTACGGATAGAGTGCTGACCGCAAGGGCTGGGCAGACAACCACGCCCGCCGCGGCGGAGTTCAACATGACGGACGAAGTTCTCTACGAAGTGCACGATCGCACCGCAACGATCACGCTCAACCGACCGGAGAAGCGCAATGCGATCAATCTTCCTGAGCGCCGAGCGGTGCCCCGACCTCGACCTCGCCAACGAAGTGGTGCCGCACGACCAGCTGATGGAGGCAGCGAACGCCTCGGCGGAGCGCATCAAGGCCAGCTCGCCCGCATCGCTCAGTCACATCAAGGAGGTCACCGTCCGCGGCCTTGAGCTGTCGATCGACGAGCGCATCAAGCTCGCCCGCGAGTTCCACGTCAGGTGCCTGCAAACCGAGGACGCCCGCGAGGGGCTGCGCGCCTTCGCTGAGAAGCGCGACCCCGTCTGGCCCGGCCGATGAGACGCCGTTCGACTGCCCGAAGGAGCCACCGATGACTTCCCATCCCGAGCTCGAGGGCGAATGGCTGATGGGCTGGCCCGACCGCAAGCGTGCGCAGCCGCTCCAGCGCAATGACGCCGAGGGCCGGGTCGCCTACCAGCGCAGCCCGTGGGCGGAGCTGCAGGGACTGATCACACCCACGGACCTGCGCTACGTCGTCGCCCAGCTCCAGATGCCGGACCCGGTCCACCCCGACGACTGGTCGCTGACGGTCGAGGGCGAGGTCGAGCGCACAATGCAGCTGGACCTCGATGCGCTTCGACGGCTGCCCGGTCGCACCGTCCGTGTCGTGCACGAGTGCTCGGGGACGGACGCGGACTTCTTCGACTATCTGCGTGAGGGCGGTGATCGACCGTCGCAGTTCGACCTCACCCAGCCGCACACCGGACAGACGAGCGCCGGGGAGTTCACCGGGGTGCCGCTGGCGACGGTGATCGAAGAGGCGGGGCTGAAGCCCGGCGCGGTCAGCGTGCTGGCTCGCGGCTTCGACCACGGCACGCCGGGCGAGTTCGCGACGGGCGCGGCGCGCTACGTGCCGGAGGACGTCCACTTCGAGAAGGCGTTGCCGCTCGAACAGGCGCTGCACCCGGATACGGTGCTGGCGTGGGCGCTGAACGGCGAGTACCTGCGGCACGTGCACGGCGCGCCGCTGCGGCTGATCGTGCCCGGCTGGTCCGGCAACTGGTCCGTGAAGTGGCTCGAGACGCTCCAGGTACGCCGTGACATGCCGCCGCTCTACTACCAGAGCGAGTACTTCGTCTACGGCGATGAGGATGACGACAACGACGAGCGCGAGATGATCACGACGATGGGGGTGCGCTGCGTCATCCTCGCCCCCCGCCACGGCGACGCCATCTCCCCCGGCACGCAGGCGATCCGCGGCCTGGCGTGGAGCGGCGGCGGCCGCATCGAACGCGTCGAGGTCAGCGTCGACGGCGGCGAACACTGGGACGACGCACACCTGGAGGAGCCCCGCGAGCAGTGGCTCTGGGTGCGCTGGTCGCATCGCTGGCAGGCCGAGGCGGGCACGCACACGCTGATGGCGCGCGCCACCGACGCGCAGGGCCGCGCGCAGCCACAGACGCCGTGGAACTACCTGCGCAAGAATTTCGACGGCATCGTGCCCGTCGAGATCGAGGTGGGGTAGCGGCCCCAGAGGCTGGCCGAGGCTCTTGCGGGGTCTCGGGGAGGCTCATGCTAGGATTCCGCCAGACTCGAACACCAGAGCAGCACGCAGCAGCCGAACCTGCCGGCTGCCTGAAGGGGATCGACTGTGGAGTGGAGCGATAACCCGGAGCAGGCCGCCTTCCGTTCGGAAGTGCGGGCGTTCATCGAGAGCGAGCTGCCGGAACGCTACCGCCCCGACGGGGAAGGGCCAATGGCATGGTCGGCGGACCGCTTCTCGGGCGACCCGGAGCGCAGGCAGGTCTCCGATCGCTGGGTGGAGGCGCTGGCGGAGCGGGGCTGGATCGCGCCCGCCTGGCCAGAGCAGTATGGCGGCGCCGGGCTGACCTCGATGGAGCAGTTCATCTTCAACCACGAGATGGCCCGCGCCAGCGCACCGCAGGTCGGCGGGCAGGAGATCTCGCAGATCGGCCCGGCGATCATCCTCCACGGCAGCGAGGAGCTGAAGGCCGAGTACCTGCCGAAGATCCTCTCCGGCAAGACCAACTGGTGCCAGGGTTTCTCCGAGCCGGGCTCCGGCTCCGACCTCGCCTCGTTGCAGTCCCGCGCGCAGCGCGACGGCGACGAGTACGTGCTCAACGGCCAGAAGATCTGGACCTCGAACGCCCACAATGCGGAGCACATCGCGATGCTGGTGCGCACCGACCCGGACGCGCCGAAGCACCGCGGCATCTCCCTCATGCTCGTGGACATGGAGAGCCCAGGCGTGACGGTGCGGCCGCTGATCAACATGGCGTGGCAGCACGGCTTCAACGAGACGTTCTTCGAGGACGTTCGCGTGCCGGTGGGCAACCGCGTGGGCGATGAGAATCGTGGCTGGTACGTCAGCGTGACGCTGATGGACTTCGAGCGCTCGCGCATCCGCCAGGCGGTGGGTGCGCATCGCCAGCTCCAGGGCCTGCTGGAGTACCTCGGCACCGACGAGGGCACGGCCCGCTCCCGCACCGCCGAGCACAACCCGCTGCGATTGGAACTGGTGGACCGCGCGATCGAGGTGGAGATCGCCTTCAACCTCGCGTTCCGCGTCGTCTCCATGCAGGCGCAGGGCGTCGTGCCGAACTACGAGGCCTCGATGCTGCAGATGTCGATCTTCGAGACCAATCAGCGCATGGCCGGGACCGAGGCGAAGCTTTTCGGCCTGCACACCAACGTGTGGGAGGGCGAGCACGCCCTGCGCGATGGGGCGACCGCGCGCGGCTACGTCAGCGCTGTCGCGGCCACAATCGCGGGCGGGACGGTCGAGATCCAGCGCAACATCATCGCCACTCGTGGCCTGGGCCTGCCGCGAGGCTAGACCAGGGTCTGCGAGCCCGGTCGGCGCGGCCAGCCCCCCGGAGCCCGGCACCAGCCCGCCACCCCGACGGCTGCGACGACGACAACAGAAGAGGCCCCCTTGCGGGGGCCTCTTCCGTGCGTGTCCGGCCGTGACCCAAGTCCGGCGAAGTGTTAGGCCGAGGCCGAACACA
>JASLOV010000187.1 GCA_030745285.1 Dehalococcoidia bacterium
GCTGGTGGAAGGCGTTCTACTACGTCTTCATCGGCGCCGCGATCTTCTTCATGCTTCAGAAGGGAAGCACGCTCGAAAGTGTGATTCTTGGCGCGGCGTCGCTCGCACTCTGGGTTGCCGCGGGCGTCTGGCTCTCGGAGAAGATGAAGGATCGCTGGGGCCGCAACCGCGACCGCTAGCTGTAGCGAGGCTCTCGATGCCTTCCCGTGCGCCGCGTGTCACCCGGACGGACGCGGTGGTGCTCCGCCACCGCCGGCTGGGCGATGCCGACCGTATCGTCACGCTGCTGACGCCGGGCCGGGGCAAGGTCGATGCCGTCGCGAAGGGCGCGCTGCGGCCGCGCAGCAAGCTGGCCGGGCACCTCGAACCGGCGATGCACGTCGACGTGTTGCTGGCGCACGGCCGCAATCTCGACATCGTCACCCAGGCGCAGACCGTCGATGCCTTCCCGGTGTTGCACGAGGACCTGGAGCGACTGAGCACGGCGATCTACCTCACCGACCTGACCGACCGCTTTACGGTCGAGCATGCGGAGGTGCGGTCGGTCTTCGAGCTGCTGCACGCATCGCTCGTGCGGCTCGCGCGCGGTGATGGGCTGCAACTCGTCACACGGCGCTTCGAGCTGGGCCTGCTGGCGGAATCCGGCTTCCGCCCGGAGTGGTCGACGTGCATCGGTTGCCGTCGCCCGGTCGCCGAGGGCGCCGAGGGCGCCGAGGGCGCCGAGGGCAGTGTCGCCTGGTCGGCGCTCGGCGGCGGCGTGATCTGCTCCGACTGCCGCGCCTCGCACCCTGAGGCGGGCTCGATCGACGTGACCACGCTGAAGGTGCTGCGCGCCTACCAGGACGCCGCGTACGAGGAGGCCGCCCGCATCCGCCTCACGCCGGAGCTGGCGGGACGACTGGAGCGGGTGATGCACGAGTTGATGGAGAGCGTCGCGGAGCGCGAACTGAAGAGCCAGCACTTCATCACCGAGGCGCGCCGCGCCGGGGCGGTGCCCGAGGAGTAGGGCGGGACGCCGGGCGGGCGCGACTAGCTGCGGCGCTCCAGGACATAGTCGACCAGCCGGTCGAGCGTCTCTCGCTCCTCGCCGGCGGGCAGGGCTGAGAGGGTCTCGCGGGCGCAGGAGCCGAAGCGGGCAGCGGCCTCGGCGGCCTCGGCCAGCGCGGTCGAGCCACGGATCTCGTCGATGGCGAGCGCGAAATTCTCCTCGCGGTCGACGTCGTCGAAGGCGTGCTTCACGGGATTGTCGTCGGGGTGCTGCTGCATGTAGAAGATCGCGGGCAGGGTGAGCGTGCCCTCGCGCAGGTCGGAGCCGATCGGCTTGCCCATCTCTTCCGGGTCACCGGTGAAGTCGAGGATGTCGTCGACGATCTGGAAGGCCATCCCCAGCGACTCTCCGTAGTGGCGCAGCGCATCGACGTGCGCCTCGGGGGCCCCGGAGACGATGGCGCCTCCCTCGGACGCGGTGGCGAAGAGCGACGCCGTTTTGCCGCCGGTGCGGTCCATGTAGCGTTGCACGTCCTCGGAGTACTCGAAGGCGGTGATGTCCTGCTCCAGCTCGCCGCTGGCCATGCGGCCGAGCGTGGCGGCGAAGTTGCGCACGACGCGCGTGCTGTCGGTCTGCGCGATGAAGTTCGCGGCGTGGGCGAACATGTAGTCGCCGAGCATGACGCTGGCGGAGTTGCCGAAGAGCGAGGCGGCGGTGGGCTGTCCTCGCCGCTCGGCCGCCTCGTCGATCACGTCGTCGTGCACCAGCGTCGCGGTGTGCAGCAATTCGACGCTGGCGGCCAGCGGGACCAGCCGGTCGAGGTTGTAGTCGCCGTAACGCCCGGCCAGCAGCGCCATTGCCGGCCGCATCTTCTTGCCGCTCCCGGTCAGCATCGACTGCATCATCTCGCGCAGCCATGGCTGTCCGACGTTTGCGAGCGAGAGCAGCGCCTCGTCGATGCGGGGCAGATCCTCGGCGATCGACCCGTACAGCTCGGCCGTGCCGGGCGTCGCCGCGCCGGGCACGGCGGTCGAAGCAGCCGAGGCTCCCGGGGATGGGGCGTGTGCAGCCGGGGTGACTTCCGGAGTCGCTTGCCTGATGGCCTCCCTTGCGGCCGTCGAACTCGTCTCCGTCGCGGTCTTCGCGGCCGCGGACGGCAGGAAGAGCCAGAGTGCGATGTAGGCGAGCCCGCCGAGCCCGGCGGTGACGATCGCCAGCGCGACGGTGAGCGCCCGCACGCCGCGGACGTTGTACTGGTAACGGGTAGCCATGCCCGCGCAGACGCCACCGATCAGCCGGCGGTCGATGTCGCGGGTGGCCAGCGTCATATCGTGAATCCGAACAACCGCGCGGCGTTCTCGGCCGTGGCCGTGGCCACGGCTTCGACGGCGCAACCGCGCAGCACCGCCACTTCCTGCGCCGTCCGCAGCACGTACGCGGGCTCATTCCGAGTCCCGCGGTGAGGCTGCGGCGTCAGGTACGGGCAATCGGTCTCAACAAGCATAGCGTTCAGCGGCAACGTGCGCGCGACCGCTCGGCCGCGCGTATTGTTCGGGTACGTGACGGTCCCCGGGATCGAGATCAGCAGCCCCAGTTCGCGGTAGCGTTCCGCCAGCGCCGAGTCGCCGGCGAAGCAGTGCATCATCCCGATCTCGCGGTCCGGGCCAAGGTAGCGGCCGGTCTGCTTCGCCCATTCGACGACGGCCTCGAAGCACTCCTCGTCGGCCTCGCGCGAGTGGATCACGATCGGCAGTTCGACCTCGCGCGCCAGCTCCAGCTGCCAGCGCAGCGCCTCGTACTGCTGCTCCGGGGGCGAGAGGTTGCGGTAGAAGTCGAGCCCGATCTCGCCGACGGCCACGAAGTCGCCGCCGTCGAACAGCGCGCGCAGCGCGTCACGCTCCTGTGGCAGCCGTTTCGCCTCGTGCGGGTGCAGTCCGCCGACGGCGTGCACGCGGCCGTCCGCACGCGCGAGCGCGAGCGCGCGCAGGCTCGTCTCGCTGTCGGTGCCGACCTCGACGACGGCGCTGAGCCCGGCGTCCCAAGCGCGTTCGATGGTGGCGGCGTAGTCGCGATCGAACTCACGCGACCAGGTGTGGGCGTGCGCGTCGACGAGCGGAGCGCCGTTCAACTGATCGCTAGCGTGGTGGGCGGGCTGGTCGGGAGATTGGCCGGCGGCCGTCACTGGCCGAGCCGCGCTTCCTCCTCTTCGACCACGGAGGCGTCGAGCTTGCGCACAAGCGGCGCGGGCTCGGGCAGGGGGGTGCGCCCGGCGACTTCGCTGCGACGCCAGCCGGCTGCCTTGATCTCGCCCTCGTTGCCCGCGAAGCGCCAGGCCCGGGGTGAGGTGAAGGGGAGGAACGGCTGGAGGAGTGTGGCGAGGCCACTGACGACGTTGACCGCCGTGTAGAGCGACTCCGCCGCGGAGTCGCGGTCGGTCTTCACCGCCGCCCAGGGCTCGCGTTCGTCGAGGTACTGGTTCGCTTCGCGCGCGACCGCCATCGCCGCACCGAGCGCGGCCCGCAGCTCGACCGCCTCGATGTGCGCACCGACCTCGTCGAAGGCGGCATCGACGCGCGCGAGCAGGGCGGATGACGCCTCGGAGAGTTCGGCCGGCGGCTCTGGGACGCGCCCATCGAAGTTGCGACGGGTGAGCGTCATCACGCGGTGCACGAGATTGGCCCAGCGGGCGAGCAGTTCGTCGTTGTTGCGGCGGACGTACTCCTCCCACGTGAAGTCGGAGTCGGAGCTCTCCGGCATGATCGCGGTCAGCGTGTAGCGCAGCGGGTCGGGGTCGTGGCGATCGAGGTAGTCCGGCATCCAGACGGCCCAGTTGCGGCTGGACGACGCCTTGCGCTGCCCCATTGTCAGGTACTGGTTGGCGGGGACGTCGTAGGGGAGGTTCAGGCCCTCGTACCCCATCAGCATGGCGGGCCAGATCATGGTGTGGAAGGTGATATTGTCCTTGCCCTGGAAGTAGACGGTCTTCGCCTCCGGGTCCTTCCAGAACGCTTCCCAGCCGTCCGAGTCGTCGTTCGTCTGGAACCACTCCTTCGTCGCCGAGAGGTAGCCGATCACCGCCTCGATCCAGACGTAGATGCGCTTGCTCTCGTAGCCCTCCAGTGGGATCGGAATGCCCCAGTCGATGTCGCGCGTGACGGCACGGTCATGGAGCCCCTCTTCGAGCAGACCGAGGGTGAAGTTGCGGACGGCCGGACGCCAGTGCTCCTGGGCGGTGACCCACTCCTTCAGCCGCTCGTTGAAGGCGCTGAGCCTGATGAAGAAGTGATTGGTCGTGCGCGGCTCGGGCGTCGCATCGGAGAGCTTGGAGCGGGGACTGCCCAGTTCCAGCGCGTCCATCGTGCGCCCGCAGTCGTCGCACTGGTCGCCGCGCGCGTCCTCGTAGCCGCAGAAAGGGCAGATGCCCTCGACGTAGCGGTCCGGGAGGAACCGGCCGACCTCGGCGTCGTAGAGCATGGTCTGTTCGGCCTCGTAGATCAGGCCGCGCTCGTGGAGGCGCAGGAAGATGTCCTGCGTGACCTCGGTGTGGTTCTCGGTGTCGGTGGAGGTGAAGAGGTCGAAGTCGATGCCGAAGCGCTCGAAAGTGTCGAGGAAGCCGGCGTGGATGCGCGCGACGATCTCCTCCGGCGTCGACCCCTGCTGCTCTGCCGCGATGGTGACCGGTGTGCCGTGTGAGTCGGAGCCGGAGACCATGAGGAC
>JASLOV010000188.1 GCA_030745285.1 Dehalococcoidia bacterium
CGGAGTCGATGCCGCCGCCGACGATTCAGCTATCGAATCCGTCGAGTCACCGCCGGCGCCAGCCGAACCCGCCGACCCTGCCGAGCCCGATGAACCTGCCCCTGCGGAACCTGCCGTCCCCGCTGCACCAGCTGCGTCCGCTGCCGCTGCTGTCGCTGCCACCGGGCCCGGCCGAACCGGAAAGGTGCTGCGGGTCACCGGCCGGGTCGCGCTGGCCGTGCTCAGGCCCTTGCTGGCCCCGGTCATCATCCCGCTGATCGTGGTGATCGGCGCTCTCGTCGTCGCCGATCAGCGTGGGGTGTGGGACGCCGACGGACCGCTAGCGGACAGCGGACTGGTCGATGGCGACGGCCTGCTTGTGCGCTGGCGCATCACCGGGAACGACCGCCTCATCTGGAAGCTGCCGTTCGTCGGCTCCGGCGAGGCCGGGGGCGGGGCCGCCACGGGTGGCACGAGCGTGACCAGCAAGATGGCGGGAGGTGCACCCGTCCCGCAGTTTGGCGCCGACTTCGGACCGCCGCTCTCGCTGGAAGACCTCAGCGGTCAGCTCACACCGAACATCCTCGGCGGGTCGGCGGCGCCCGGGTCGGGCGGCGAGGCGCTCTCGCACATCGACTCCTTCGCGACGGCCCTCAGCGACATCGCCGGCAATACGGCGCCCTCGGTGATCATCGATACGGTCGACCTCGCGCAGACCCGGGCGGCTGCGGAGGACACGGTCGCGGTCCCGGCGATGGTCGGGCGGGTGCGGTTGCTCGATGGCGCGCTGACGACACCCGGCGGCGCCGAGTCGGCCGCTGTTCCGCCTGCCGGACCTTCGGCGCCGTTCGCACCCTCAGTGTCGATGGTCGCGCTCACACCGGGTGCGGTGGCCGGCGAGCAAGCTACTGCGGCGGCGGCGCTGGCGACACCGAACCCGTCCGGCTTCGAGATCTATTTCGTGAACGGCGTCCTCAACACGGCCGAGGGGGCGGCTGGCGGCGCGACGGCGCTGACGCGCGTCTTCAACCACTCCGTCCGCCTGATCCACAACCACAGCTCGCTCGACGAACTGGCGCTGAACCTGAAATTCTGCCGAGCGGCGTTCAACTTCGACAAGCCGCAGGGGGAAGAGGGCTTCGTTGCCTGGGCGGAACGCGTGACGTTCGGCTCGGTGTGCGACGGCATCGACCGTTCGATCAATGCCGCTCGTACCCCGAGCGTGCTCTTTGGCGCCGTCGCCGAGTTGATCCGGGGGATACTCGAGAACGCCGTTCAGCGCACCCTCGATCTCGACCTGGCGAGTTCCGCCGTGAATCGCCGCCTTGTGCCGACCGTGCAGGAATCGATCACCGGCGGGGACGCGGTGCTGATCTCGGCCCACAGCCAGGGCACGATGTTTGTGAACAACGCGACCGCGCAGCTAAACACCTGGTGGGACGGCCTGGTGGCCGAGAAGCGCGCCTGCGGCGACGCCCCTTTCGCCTCGCTCTACATCTCACCGGCGACGCGGGTGGCGGCCGATGACGATGCGCAGCGCTACGTCATGATGGAGGACGACGTCCTCCTGCAGCTCCTCGTCTCGCCGATGACACCGACGGCAAAGCCCTCGTCGGCGCAGGAGGGATTTCTCGGCGGGAAGACCCACGAGATGGCGACGTACCTCATCGAAGGCACAGAGAGCCGGTGCCAGGTCGATGACCACTACGGATGGCTGCGCGAGTGGGTGCTCGGGCGGCAGGGTGCGCTCGTGATGCCCCGGGCGTCGCGCTCAGTTCGGCCGTCTTCACGGTCACCGGCGACGGCACCAGCGTCGTGCAGGGCGGCGCCGGCGACGAGTTCGAGGTGCGGCTGCCATGTCGGCCCGACGGCGACCTGACGGTGTTTGTGACCGCCGCCGGCGCGTTCCCGGATGCGCTCAAGATCAAGCCGGAGCGGCTGCGCTTCTCGTCCGAGAACTGGAGCCAGCCGCAGACCGTCCGTGTCAACGCGCCGACGCATCTCACCTTCCAGGGCGGGACGATCCAGGTCGGCCTCGCCGCCGATCAGGTGACGAACGCCGGTGCCTTGAACCCGGCCTATCTGCCGGTGCAGGTCTCCACGCGGGGCGGGCAACAGACTGCGTCCGGCTCGCTCGACTTCGGACGAGGGGTCGAGACCGGACTGCTGGCGGCCGAGTCCGTCGCCCTGGCCGCGGTGCCGGCGGCGCAGCGGGAGCAGATGCGCGGCCTGCTCGCACAGGCACGGGCCCAGTACCTCTCGTCGCTGACCGCGACCGTGAACCGCATCAGCCTGGAGTTCCCGTCGAACGGCGGCCCGGTCACTGGATCGTACGAGCTCACCACCGCCTTCAACCCGCCGGTCGCGCCGGGCCATGTTCAGTGAGCGGCACCGCCCGGGGGCAACTGACGGGGGTCTACGAGGTCGGGACCGGCGGCATGTCGGGCATCGCCGAAGTTGAGGGATCGTCCAGCGTGAACGGCTGCAGCGGCGCGGCGCCTTCGTTGCCGCCACCGCCGGCGCAGCAGATCGGATGGAGCGCTGTGGTGGACGGCAACACCATCCGCGGCAGCCTCCTGCAGGAGTCGGGCGGCGTCGTCGTGGAGACGCCCTTCCAGCTGACGATCGCGGGCGAATAGTGGCGCCACCGGAGCCGCCGTCCCGGCGGCCGGGCGGACCCGGGCGGCCGCCGGCTCTGCTGCGGTAGTATTCGGTCCGTGCGACTGTCAGAGGGGTCGGGCCATGCCAAGAACCGTCGGCTACGTCGAGATCGACGCTTCTCGCTGCAAGGGATGCGAGATCTGTGTCGTGTACTGCCCTGAGGACACGCTCGCGATGAGCACCACCATGAGCAAGCGCGGCTACATGCTGCCGGAGATGACCCGGGACAACTGCACCGGCTGTATGCAATGCGCGCGCGTCTGTCCGGACGTGGCGATCAGCGTCTACCGGGCGACGCGGCGGGCGATGGAGGCGATCAGTGCCTGAGACGATGACGGCTGACACCCCCGAGACGGCCCGCGAGAGCGACGCGCCGGAGTTCGCGTTCCTCAGCGCAGAGGAGGCGCTGGCCGAGACCGTGCTGCGCGCCGGCTGCAAGCTCTTCAGCGTTTATCCCATGACCCCGATCAACGAGGTGAACGAGGAGTACCTGAAGCGGGCGCCCGAATACGACGCCGTTAGCCTCACCTGCGAGAGCGAGATGGAGGGCGGCTGGTACGCCTACGGCGCGAGCAAGGCGGGTGCGCGCGTGATGGTAGGCTCAACGGGGGTCGGTATCGCGCTGATGGGCGAAATGGTCTCGTACGCCGCCCGCGACGGTGTGCCGCTGGTGATCTCGCACTGGGTGCGCGGCGGCCCGGGCACGGGCCCGACGGGCAGCCCCTCGCAGGGCGACTACTGGCAGGCGGTGAAAGCCCCCGCCAACGGCGACTTCCGCAACATCGTTTTCGCCCCGCAGGGCGTCCAGGAACTCGTCGACTTCACTTACCACGCCTTCGAGGTGGCGGAGCAGATTCGCGGGCCGGTCACAGTCTACACAGACTACAGCGTCGCCAAGTCGACCGAGGTGGTCGCGCTCCCGCCCCGGCTCGATCCCGGTCTCCGGGAGCAAGCGCTGACGGGGAAGCGCGGGCCACGTGAGCGTCCGGCGCAGCGGGCGGAAGTCCGCGACGAAGGCGGCGTCTCGTCCTCGTCGGAGGCGGTGCCGGAAGAGGAGCGTGCAAGCCGGTTCCTCTACCTCGAGACGGCGACGTGGGACCGCTGGGAGCGCTACAAACTGGTCGAGCCGATGGCCGAGCGCTATCGCAGCGAGGGTGCGCGGCTCAACCTGGTCGCGATCGGGACGATGGCTCGGATCGTCCGCGTCGTCGTCGACGAACTGCGTGCGGAAGGACTCGATGTTGGCCTGATCCGGCCGCAGACGCTGTTCCCGTTCCCGGAGGAGGCACTGCTGGAGGCCGCGGCCACCAGCACGATCATGGTCGTGGAGCTGAGCGTCGGGCAGATGGCGGAGGATGTCCGGCTCGCGCTCGGCGAGCGTCCGCTGCTCTACGCGCGGCCGGGCGGGGTCGTCCCCACACTGGCGGAGGTGAGCGCCCAGGTGCGCGGTGCGTACACGAAGCTGGGAGCGTAGCGATGACGACTGAACCGCGCATCCCCGCCGGCCTCCGCCTCGAGGACATGCTGCCGGTCTTTGGCGGCCCGGACGCGGCGGCCGTGCCGGACCAGGCGTGGTGCCCGGGCTGCGGCTACGGCGTGCTGCCGCGCACCTTCAACGCCGAGTTCGACCGCCTCGGCGAGGAGACCCGCATCATCGGCGTCGTCGACATCGGCTGCGTCACGCAGGTCGCGGGTCAGCTCGACATCGAGACCACCGTCGGGGGCCACGGGCGCACGATCGCCGTTGCCACCGGCATCAAGCGTATCCTCCCGCACGCCATCGTCTGCGTCTTCATCGGCGACGGCGGCGTTGCCATGGAAGGGCTGAACGAGACGTTCCACACCGCCGCCCGGGCGGAGAATATCTCCGTCTTCATGTACAACAACGGCGTGCTCGCCGACACCGGGGGACAGTTGACGACCACCGGGGCGATCGGTCTGCGGTCGAGCACCACGCCGGGGGGCCGCGCCGTCGCACAGCACGGGCACCCGATCCCCGTGGCGGAGATGCTGGCGCAGATGCCGGGCACCGGCTATGTAGGGCGCGCCTCGACACATGACCCGGCGCACGCCTACCGGGCGCAGAAGGTGATCGCCAACGCCCTGCGTTGCCAGGTGGAGGGCCGCGGCATGGCCTTCGTCGACCTGCTCACCACCTGCCCGACGAGCTGGAGCATGACCCCGGTCGAGGCGAACGAGTTCCAGGGCGAGGTGATCGTCGAGCAAAACCCGGTCGGCGACATCAAGCCGCTGGCGACGGACGGCTAGCGCGGTGCCGGCTGCGAACGAGGAACAGGTCGTACTGCTGGCCGGCATCGGCGGGCAGGGCATCCAGGTTGCCGGCAAGACTCTGGCGAACGCTGCGGTCTACGAGCGCAAGCGTGCGCTCTACTACAGCCTCTTCGACGGCGGGCAGCGCGGCGGCGTCTCCGACTGCATCGTGGCGCTCAGCGAGACGGAGGTGACCACTCCACCCCTGATCAAGCAACCCTGCGCCTCGCTCTTCGCGATGGACCCGAACGGCCTGACCCGCTACGAAGGGATGGTCAGATCCGGAGGCCTCGTCGTCTACAACCGCTCGGTGCGCGAGGTCCAACGCTTTCGCTACGAGGCGGACGGGGCGACGACGACCGGCGAGACGCGAGCGACGCGGGAGGACATCGATGTGATCGAGCTCTCCGCGACCGAGCTCTCGGCGGAGCACTTCGGCAATCCCCTCATGGCCGCGATGATCCTGCTTGGCGCGCTGATCGAACGTACCGGCGTCGTCAGCCACGAGAGCGCGCAGCGGGCGCTACACGACGCGATCCGGCCCGGCCGCCACCGCTTCATACCGGTCAACGAGCAGGCACTTGCGCTCGGCGCCGAGCTTGCGCCGGAGTTGCTGGGCGCCCCGTAGGCTCAGGGGCACGCGATTCCATCGGTCTGTGGAGGTTGAGGGACTATGACGGTGCTACGCCTGCTCGAAACCTCCCGCGGCATCGCCGGGGCATTCGCTGCGCAGCTGTTCGCCGATCAGGGTGCAGACGTCGTGAAGGTAGAGTCGCCCGATGGCGACGCCACCCGGCGGCGAGCAGGGGGCGGCCTCTTCGCGTCGCTGAACCGCGGCAAGCGGTCGGTCAGCCTCGACCTCGATACTGCGACCGGCCGCGACCGGCTGCGGTCGCTGGTGGAGTGGTGCGACGCAGTCATCGCCGGTCCCGAGCTCGCCGCGGGGGGCGTCGACGACGCTCAATTGCAGCAATGGAACCCTCGTGCGGTGCGCTCGTACGTCGACGGCTTCGGGCGTGAGGGGTCCTACGCCGGCTACGAAGCGGAGTCGATCCAGTTCCTCGCCCTCGGCGGGGTGATGGGCATCACCGGGACGCCGGGCCGGGAGCCGCTCCAGATTCCCGGCGAACACCCGGCATACATCGCCGGCATCCATGTCTACACCGCGACGGCGGCGGCCATGATCGAGCGCGAGCGCCACGGCGTGGACGGACAGCGGGTGGAGACGACGCTGTTCGAGGCGATTGCCGCCACCGCCGAGATGGCCTGCACGCTCTACAATTTCACCGGCGCCGTGCGTTCCCGCTTCCACGGACGGGTGCCCTGGGGCTTGCAGGGCGAAGTCGTGCGCTGCAAGGACGGGTACATCGGGGTGCATCCCGGCACCGCGGCCCTGCTGCCGATCTTGATCGGTCGCCCCGAGCTGATCGATGACCCGCTGCTCACCGACCCTCGCTACCGCATGCTCCACGCCGACGAGTTCTTCGCGATGCTCGACCCCTACCTCTCCACCCACACGCGCAAGGAGATCATTGCGGCCTGTGACGAGCTGGGCGTCCCCTTCGGCGCGGTGCTGGAGGTGCCGGACCTGCTCGTCGACGAGCAGTTGGTGGCCCGCGAGTACTTCGAGCCCGCCAGCGCCGGCGGCCGCGACATCGTCGTGCCCGGCCCGACCTGTCGAACATCGGCACGGCTCCCGAGACTGTCGGCGGCGCCTCGACAGGGTGAGCACAACGGCGACGGCTTCCCGCCGCCGCCGGACCCCGCTGGCGGCCGTGCTGGCAGTGCGGCCGAGGCCGCGGTGAAGCCGCTGGACGGCGTGCGCGTGATCGACCTCTCCTGGGTGTGGGCCGGGCCGGCCGCCTCGCGCATCCTTGCCGACCTCGGCGCGGAGGTGATCAAGATCGAGTCGCCGTCCCGGCCGGATGGCGTTCGTGCGCTTGTGCAGGACCGCAACGAGGGTCACCCGGACTACTGGAATTACGGCGGTTACTTCATCGAGAAGAACTTGGGCAAGCGCGCCATCACGCTTGACCTCAAGACGGCCGGCGGCAAGGAGATCTTCCGCAAGCTGATCGCGGACGCCGACGTCGTGATGGAGAGCTTCCGCCCGCGTGTGATGGAGCAGTTCGGGCTTGGCTTCGAGCAGTTGTGCGAGGTCGCCCCGGAGCTGGTGATGGTCTCGCTCTCGGGCTACGGGCAGAACGGACCGAGCCGCAACCGCACGGCCTACGGACATGCACTGGAGCCGGAGTCCGGCATCACCTCCACGATCGGCTACGCCGGCGAGCGGCCGATCAAGAGCGGGCTCGCCTATACGGACCCCATCTCCGGCGTGCTGGCCGCCGGTGCGATCATCCACGCCCTGCATCAGCGCGAGAGCGGTGAGCGTGAGGGGCCGCTGCACATCGATCTCGCCGAACGCGACGCGGTGCTGCCGATGATGGCCGAGCGCATCGTCGACTATCAGCTCACAGGCGCGACCACACCCCGCCTCGGCAACCGCCACGAGCGCCACACGCCGCAGGGCAGCTACCGCTGCGCCGGCACCGACCGCTGGGTCGTGATCACGGCACGCGACGATGCGGAGTGGGCGACCCTCGCCGGCCTCGTCGGGGCGGAAGAACTCGCCGGCCTCGACCTCTTAGCGCGACGAGAGCGCGCGGACGAGCTGGACGAGGCGCTCTCCGGCTGGTGCGAGAGCCGCGACCCCTTCGAGGTGATGGAGCTGCTCCAGGCGAACGGCATCCCGGCCGCCGTCGTGCAGCACGGACGTGACCTGCTGCGCGACCCGCACCTGCGCGGACGCGACTACTTCTTCACCGCCGATCACCGGTTCGTCGGAACGAAGCTCTACCATCGCTTCCTCGCGTCGCGCTTCGAGCATTTCGTCGCCAGCTCGACAGGGCCCGCGCCGTTGCTCGATGAGCACACGGACGAGGTGCTGACGGAGCTCGGGCACGGGGCAGGGGAGATCGCAGAGCTGCGGGACGCCGGCGTCTGCGGACACCAGCTCCAGCCGCTCGAAGCATTGCGAGCCGGGCTCGACATGGACTGGTTGCTCGAGGAGGGGGCGATTAGCGAACTGGACCCGATCCCCGACGATCCGTGGCTCTCGATTCGCGAGCCGGGAACGGTCGCCAGCACGCCTGGCTGATCGTGACCGGGGCAGGCCCGGGACGACGGAAGCGTTCCACGCCGATCCGGACGAGCACCCGCTCCGCCCGCGCGAGCGGCTATCCTACCGCCGCAACTCTGGGCGCATCCTGGCGTCACGCCAGATCAGCGGCGGGAGTTCGCAAGCGAGGCCTTCGAGAGTGTCCGGCTGGATGACGCTGGCATATGCGCTGTCGAGCCGCGAGAGGGGCCACCGCAACGGCGCTCCTAGCCGCGGCCACTGTGGACGTGGGCGTGGCGGCCACGGGCTGCTCGACTTCCGGCCGTCCCGATGATCAGCCCCACCGGTCAGCTTCGCAGAGATTCGGCGACATCGACCATGACCGCCGTCGTAATTGCCGCTCCAATCGTAGCCTGGCCGAGTTCGACGCCGCTCCCCGCCGCTATGGTCGCGACGGTCCTGGCGTCAGCCGCAGCGAGCTCGCTGATGCGCGAGATCCCTGCGCTGCGTAGTGCCCTCACGGTTGCTGGATCGATTCCAGTCAGGGAGCGGATGCTCGACCGGCGTACGCCTCTCGATGGCCTGGCGAGGGCTCGGGCGTCGAGCAGGGCTGCCCGCGTCGTCTCGACGGCGTCTGAGCCCTGAGCCTCAAGCCCGGCCCCTCGTATTCTTGCCGCTGGTGATTCGTTCTAGGACGAGAGCGATGTTCTGGTTCCGCCGCTTCAACCACGTGCAGGAGCTCCACTGACTCACGCGTCGCGCTACTCATCGCCGAACGACACTTCGGTTTCCGGCAGTGTGGCGCCCTCGGCCGCGCGGTACGCGGTACGCGCGCCTCGTACCAGCGTGAGGACGTCCGCTCGCTTCGCGACCACGATGCCCAACGTGAGCACCAGGTAGACCACGGAGATCACGACCCGGACCGTCGTTGTCGGGATCGCGAATTGCACCGCGAACAGGGCGAAGAGCAGCACCGCCTGACGCGTACTCAGGGTCAGGCTGATGAGCAGGGCCACGGCGAACGCAGACTGTGCCGCGGTGAGCATGATCTCAAGCGCCTGACGGTCATCGAGCGGTAGTCCGCCTAGGCTGCCGCTGGATAGACCGAATGCGACCGGGAGCCCGCCGACGAGTAACGTCCACTGATTCACCTTCGACGAGAGCAGCACGCCTATCGCAACGGCGCCTCGGCCGCGAAACGCGAGGATACCCGCGATGAGGAACTCCGGCGCCTCCGATGCCAGCGGTGCGAGCCATTGCACCAGCAAGAACTCGTCGACACCCAGGATGCCGCCGCTCTCGACCAGGCCCTCAGCGAATGGCTCCGCGGAGGCCAGGATGGTGGCCGCGGAAAACAGAAAGACGGCGCCGATGGTGACGCGTCGCTGGCGGCGCGGCAGAGAACCGATGCTGCGTGCAGGCCCCACCAGCTCCGGCGCCTCGGTCGGCGCCCGTGCGATCACATAGACGTAGCCGATGAAGATGGCGAGCAGAATGAGGGTGTCGTACAACCCGACTGCGCCGCTAAACGGGATCGTAAACGAATAGAGCGTGGCGGCGCCCAGCGCCACAACCGCCACGGCATGGCCGCCCTCCAGCAGTATCCGGCGCGACTTTGTTCGGAGCCAGAAGACGGCGATGACAGCCGGCCAGCCGAGGCCGATGAGCAGCCTGTTGGCGCCGGTCATGTTCGCGACGGCGTAGGGCGCGAATTCGGGATCCTGACCGGCCTTCCATGCAAAGGCCATATCCACGGCGTACTCCGGAAGCACCGCAATGAGCGCGATGACGGCGATTGCGAGCGTCTGCGAGATGTCGACCTCCGCCGCTTCCGCTGCCCAGCTCAGAAGGAAGGCCGCGGCGACGATGGTGAGTCCGAAGAGCATGGTGTCGGGAACTGTCCCGAGGTGCGTTCCAGTGAGGCGCAGCGCGGGACCAGGCAGTGCCGCGATGGTGGTGAGCGCTAGCGCTCCGCGTGTCGCGTTCACAGCGAGACACGCTCGGAGCGGTGCGAGGGCTTCCGCGAGCAGCCAACCTTCAGGCCGTCCTCGGCAGGATCGGTCGTGCTCCGCCAGCGGCGACCCGCCCCGGAGTGTCCAGGCCTGCGCCGGACCGGCGACCGGCATAGCCCGTCAGTCAGGACTGCTGGCTTCCGTCAGCGCCGACCAGTCCACGCGCCCGCTGTGCTTCGTCGTGCGCCTCCATGATCGGGCCGAGCAGATCGACGCGACGGACGAGACCGACGAGCCGGCCGCCGCGGACGACGGGAAGCGAATCGAAGTGGTTCTCAGCGAAGATCTCGGCGACACGCTGAAGGGTCTCCTGCTCGTCGACCGTCACGACCGGCGTGGTCATGCAGTGAGCGACGACTTCCCCGCTGGCGCGCCTCACCATCTTGAGATGCTCGAGTGTCGCCTCGATGGAAGTAGTGATTGCCCGCCGATGAAGGCCCCCCGGCACCTGCTCGCTGAGCACCATACGGACCACGTCGCCTCGGGTGACGATGCCCACCGGGAGGTACTCTCCATCGACGACCACGATGCAGCCGTGCTGGGCTGTAGCGATGTCGGAAAACAGCTGGCGCGCCGGGTCGGCGGGGTCTGCCGACGAGACATCTTGCTGCACCACGTCGATGACCTTGTACTTGCTCAGAGGCAATCGACGCCCTCCGTCGGGCATGCCGCCGTCATCACTCGCCTTCTAGCCGCGGTGATCGCCCGGCCTTGCCACCTTGCGGAGGTCACTGGCGAGGCTCGGAGCGACATCATCCTATGCGGTATCTGTGCGCTCCTTGCACGGTCGCTCAATCGCGACTGCTGATTCCCGACTTCAGTGTCGCACAGTGTACACCACGAATTCTTTCCACCTTGCGGCGCCAGAGATGCAGCGAGAGCTGGTGCGGATGCTTGCGAACGGGCGGCTGCCAGCGCCAGAGAGCATCGGCCCGGCTAGTCAGAGAGCGAGGGTGAGCTGGGGTCCCGGCGTGAGCCGCGCATGCCGAGAAGTGTGAGGTAGCCGGCGGCTCCGGACACGAGCGACGCGGCCAGGATTCCCACCTTCGCTTGCGTCAGCAGAGCAGGATCGCCGTAGGCCAGGTCAGTCACGAACAGGGCGATGGTGAAGCCGATGCCGGCTAGCATGCCGATGCCGAGCACGCCGTGCCATGTCACCCCTCCGGGTCGCTCGCCGCCCCAGCGCACCGCGACAGCGTATCCGGTGATCAACCCGATCGGTTTGCCCAGGACGAGCCCCGCCGCGATCGCCCAGGTCAGCGAGGAACCCAGGGCGTCTCCGACGACCCCGCCACTGAGCGAGACACCAGCGTTCGCCCACGCGAAGACTGGGACGATGGCGAAGGCCACCCACGGATGCAGCTCGTGCTCCAGGCGGTCGAGGGGCGCCACCGTCTCTCGGCTGATCTCGCTGAGCACCAGCAACGCCTCCGTGCGCTGATCATGCCCGTTCACACTCGCGGGCGAGCCGGGATGCGCCCGCAGGTAGTCCAGCGTCCGCTCCGCGACCCCACTGAAGTCGGCGGAGCTGTACCACGACCGCCACGGTGTCAGCAGGCCGAGCACGACGCCGACGACGGTCGGGTGAACGCCCGATTTCAGCACCGCGGCCCACGCGGCCACGCCGGCGAAGACGTAGCTGGTGACGGGGCGCACGCCCAGCCGGTTCAGAACTGGGACCAGGCCGAGCAGAGCGAGGCCTATGAGGAGCGGGCCGACCTCGACTACGTCCGTGTAGAACACCGCGATCACCAGGACGGCTCCGAGGTCGTCGAAGATCGCGGCTGCCAGCAACAGCACCTTCAGCTGCGTAGAGACCCGCGGGCCGAGAAGTGCCACGACGCCGAGGGCGAAGGCGATGTCTGTCGCCATCGGCACGCCCCAGCCAGCGCTCGCGTCGGCACCGCGCGCGACCAGAAGGAAGAGCCCGAGCGGCACGAGCATGCCGCCGAGCGCCGCGGAGAGGGGGACCACGACCCGGCGCAGCGTTCGCAGTTCGCCGACCACCAATTCGCGCTTGATTTCCATCCCCACCAGGAAGAAGAAGATGACCATGGCAACGTCGTTCACCCAGAAGTGAAGCGGTGCACCGACACGGAAGATGCCGAGGTCGATCACCAGAGGGAATTCCAACAGGTCGTGATAGGCGCCTGACCACGGGGAGTTGGCCCAGACGAGCGCCAGCAGCGCCGCCGCGACGAGGACGACTCCTCCGGAGCTCTCCGTGTCAATGAACTCCTGGACGGGCCGAACGAAGCGCCGAAGTTGAGCCTGCCGAGCGGCGTCAGGTGCAGCGGCGGTCTGGTCGCGTGCCACGGCTACTCCGTCGCTCGATCGCGCGATGCCACCGCCGCGACCGGAGTTGCCTCAACTGTCGCGATGCGCATACCGGCCATCTCGACCGCCGTCAGTCGATAGCCCCCGATCTCGACGCTATCGTCGACTTCTGGGATGCGGCGAACCTGCTCGACGATGTAGCCTGCGACGGTCTTGTAGGGTCCCGTCTTGCGTTCGCGCATCTCGCGGAGCAGCTCGTTCACACTCGCTTGCGTGGGCACGATCAACGGCAGCCGCAGCAACGACTCGATCATCGCCCCTCCCTCCGCACCCACCAGATCTCGCACGTGCAGCACGCCGATCACGTCGTCAATACTGTCCCGGTAGACCGGGTAGCGCGAGTGGTGGGATTTCGCGACAGACCGCAGCGCCTCCTCCACCGACGTGTTCACGGGCGACGGTCAGAGCTGTCCGGCCAACCCGTTCAGAACCAGCTGGTCGTGGGCCACAATACCCATGACTTCGCCATCCTCGATCACTGGCGCCACCGAGACGCCGAGGAGCCTGACCCGGTTTCCCGGACAGTTCAAGTGTAGACATCATGCCGCTTCCGAGGCGGCGGTGGCGACCCTCCCTTCGTAGACTACGGGGCTGAGATTGTCGATCGAGGTGTGACGGCGGCGCGGGTTATACCAGCCCTCGATCCACTCGAAGATGGCGGAGGCGAGTTCGGCCCGGGTCGTCCAGCTGCGGCGGTCGAGCAATTCGCGCTGCAGCGTCCC
>JASLOV010000189.1 GCA_030745285.1 Dehalococcoidia bacterium
CGAAGAAGTCGGCCGACTCGCCGGTGTGCGCGCCGATGCGCACGCGGAACGGCGTCTCCGCCTGCTCGTTGCGGGCGGCCAGCGTCTCCTGGATGCCGATCGAGCTGCGCACCGCCGCGGAGGCGCTGCCGAAGGCCACCATGAAGCCGTCGCCCTGGCTCTTCACCTCGAAGCCGCCGTGCCACGCCAGCTCACCGCGGATCAGGTCGTTGTGCTCGTGCAGCAGCGTCATCCAGGCCCGGTCGCCCAGCCGGGCGTTGAGCTGCGTGGAGGACTCGATGTCGCTGAACAGCAGCGTCACCGTGCCGGTCGGCGCGGCGAACGGCGCAAGGTTCAGCCCTTCGGCCAGCACCTTGGAGACGACCGCCTCGACGGACGACCCGGAGCGGCGGCCTCCGTTGCGTCCGCGATGACCGGCCCCGAAGAGACCGCGCAGGTAGCGACCGGCCCGGCCCCGACTGCGTGAAGCAACCGCCTCACCGGCAAGATCGAGTACCTCCGAGAGCTGACCTGCCGAGCCTGCGGTACCGGGGGCCGGGCCACTGCGCTGCTCGGGACCGGCGGCGCGTTCCGCAGCCTCCATGTAGGTCACTGCGTCCTAGTTGCCGGGCTCGATCGCCAGCACCGCCCGACAGCGTGCGCGCACGATCGCCCACTCGTTCTCGGCGAGCGCCTGCTCGGCCGCATCAAGCAGCCGGTCGACCTGTCGCTGGACTCGTTCGCTCGACATGACGTTCGCAATACTAACGCCCGCGACGAATAACGACGCGAGGCTGCGGTCTGACCGCGATCAGCCGCGGAGAGACAGTGTGGCGATTATTGTGGGACGCCGCGTACATGAATACGCAGCCGAGGTCCCCGGGTTAACGCAGGCGGGTCTGACGCCGCCGGTCAGCGCTGCCCGGCCGTCCTCGAGTAGGGACTGGCGGCGCTGTCGCTCCGGCTGGCGCAGTCGGGGCAGATCACGGACTTCTGGCGGAAACTGGTGCCGCCCTTGATCACGTACGTACCGCAGAGCGCGCACTTCCCCTCGATTCCCGCCTCGCCGATCTTGTAGCTGCCGACCACCTGCCCGGCGTCTTCGCCGGCGGCGGTCGGGTTGCCAGTCTCGGCGTCCTGCTCACCCTCGTGCGACGAGGCCGCGGCGACGGCGGCCCCCTCGCGAACAGGGATGTCCGCGATGCGGGCGCGGGCGGCATCCTTGTCCGAGTACCAGAGCGCGTTGATCTCGAGGAAGTGCTGCAGGCCATCCGGGACATCGCTGTCGACGTAGATGGCGTCCACCGGGCAGACCGGCTCGCAGGCCCCGCAATCGATGCACTCGACCGGGTCGATGTAGAGCATGCGGTCGGTGCCCTCATCGAACTGGATGCAGTCGACCGGGCAGACCTCGACACAGGACTGATCACGCTCGTCAACACAGGTCTCGGTGATCACGAAGGTCACGGGGCCGCCTCCCATCGGTGCGGCCGGGGCCGCGGGCGCACGCAGTGCCGAATGCTATCGGCAGCACACGGGTGCGTCCATCGGCGGCGCGCGCAGCCGCCCGCGACTCGCCCGACGGCGAGCGAGTGATCGCGCACCGCGCAGGCGCTATCATCTCGCCCGCGAAGGGAAGGAACCCCCATGACCGACATCGCACTGAAGCCTGCCATCGAACTGGCCGCCATGATCCGCGACCGCGAGATCGGTTCGCGCGAGCTGCTCGACCACTACCTGGAGCGCGTCGAGCGCTTCAACGCCCCGCTCAACGCCATCGTCGCGCTCGACATCGAGGGGGCGCGGCGGAAGGCGGACCGCGCCGACGCGGCGCTGGCGCGGGGCGAGTCGTGGGGACCGCTGCACGGCCTGCCGACCACGATCAAGGAGCTCTTCGAGAACGAGGGCATGCCGTGGACTTCCGGCGACGCGCAGTTCGCGGAGCGGGTGGCGGACGTGAACGCGCCCCCGGTGCAGCGCATCGTCGACGCCGGGGCGATCGTCTTCGGCGTGACGAATTCGCCGCTGAACGGCATGGACGTGCAGACGTACAACGACGTCTACGGCACAACGAACAACCCGTGGGACACCGACCGCAGCCCCGGCGGCTCGTCCGGCGGTACGGCCGTGGCGCTGGCCACCGGAATGAGTGCCTTCGACCTCGGCAGCGACATCGGCGGCTCGATCCGCAACCCGGCCCACTACACCGGCCTCTACGGCCACAAGCCGACCTACGGCATCGTGCCGCGACGGCGCCTCCAACTGCCGGGCCTGATGTCGGTCGGCGACCTCTCCGTCTCCGGGCCGCTGGCGCGCAGCGCGGAGGACCTCGACTTCGCGCTCTCCATCCTCGCCGGGCCGGAGTCCGATCGCGCCGTGGCGTGGCGGCTAGAGCTGCCGGAGCCCCGGCAGACGGCGCTGCAGTCCTATCGTGTGGCCGCCTGGCTCGATTCGCCCGTCGCTCCCGTCGATGGCGCGGTGCTGGAGCGGCTGGATGCTGCCGTCGCGGCGCTGCGCGACGCCGGGGTGACCATCGACGACGACGCCCGCCCGGAGATCGACTTCGCCGAGTCCGACCGCGTCTACCGAGGCCTGCTGGCCGCGACCAGCGCCCGTCGCATCGCCCTCAAGGCGTTCGCGGAGATGGCCAAGCGTGAAGACGAGCTGCCGGGCGAGGACGCCGACCCCCCGCCGGCCTATGCGCGCGGCGCGGCGCTGCGGCACGCGCAATGGCTGCACCTCAACGAGGCGCGCGAGCAGATGCGGGAGCACTGGGCACGGTTCTTTGAGCGCTACGACGTCTTGCTGATGCCGGTCACGTCGGTGGCCGCCATCGCGCACGATCACAGCGAGCGTGGCGACGGCACGATCGCGGGGCAAGGGCGCAAGATCTCCGTGAACGGGACCGACCGCTCGTACTTCGACCAGCTATCGTGGGTCGGGCTGATCACCGTCGTCTATCTGCCCGCCTCGGTCGCCCCGGTCGGGCTCACACCGGCCGGGCTCCCGGTCGGCATCCAGATCGTCGCGCCGTACCTCGAAGACCGCACCGCCATCGACTTCGCGAAGCGGCTCGGCGAGGTGATCGGCGGATACGAGACGCCGCCGGGGTACGAGTAGCATGAGCCGGCACCGCGGCGACGAACGGAACTCGGCCGGCCGCGTTCCATAATTGAGAAGGATGCGAGGTGACGCGCGTGCGCCTGTCCGCGTGGCTGGCTGCCGGCTTGATTGCCACGGTGCCGCTGGCGTCGTGCGCGTCGGACAGCGCCCAACCGGTCGCCCCGGGCGCCTCCCCCTCCGCTGCTGAGGCGACGCAGACCCCGACCTCATCCTCATCCCAGTCCCAGCCGACGACGGCGCCCACCGCGCTGGCGAACTCCTCGACCGCGACAGCCTCGTCACCGACGACGGTCACGGGAGCGCCGGTCCCGGCGGTCTCGACCCGGTCCGCAGAATTCGACGCGGACCGCCTCGACCGAGGCGCCGGCCGCTTCCCGCCGCTCAACGACCCGTCGATCGTGAGCGCCGCCGAGGCGACGTGGCTCGATGACGAGACGCTGATCCTCGGCGCGATGCAGAACGGCGAGGCGCGCGCCTACCCGATCTTCATGCTGCGCTACCACCACGTCTCCAACGACGTACTGGGCGGGGACCCCTACCTCGTCACCTTCTGAATCGTCTGCTCCTCCGGGGTCGGGTTCGACCCCGTCGTCAACGGAGAGCGGTACGAGTTCCAGGCTTCCGGGCTCTACAACGGCGTCTTCGTGATGGTGGAAGACCACACCAGCTCGGTGTGGTCGCACCTCGATGGCTCTGCCCTCGCCGGCGAACTGGCGGGGTCGCAACTCCAGATCCTGCCGCTGCAAACGACCACATGGGGGGCGTGGCTGGCGGAGCACCCCGCAAGCACGACGGTGAGCATGGACACCGGCCACAGCTACAGCCAGCAGGTCACACTCGGCCGGGCCGGCCTGCGCGGCGTCTTCGTCGACACGCTCGACGAGATCGACCCGCGCCTGCCCGAGAGCGAGATCGTGATCGGGGTGCTGGCCGGCGGCGCCGCCGTCGCGTTCCCGGTCAACGCCGCGCCGGGCGGAGCGCCAATGCAGCAGGTCGTCGGCGACGTACCCGTCGTCATCCTCGAGGACGCTGCGGGGGTCCCTGCCCTGGCCTACCACGCCCTCTTGACGGACGGTCGCATACTGCAATTCGAGCGGCGCGGCGGCGCCGTCTACGACACCCACACCGGCTCGCGCTGGAACTCATCCGGACTCGCCGTCGAGGGCGAGCTGGCCGGCGTGCAGCTGGCGTTCGTGACCTCATTCTTCACGGAGTGGTACGGCTGGGCAGCCTTCCACCCGGAGACGGCGATCTTCGAGCCGCCCTCGCCAGTCTAGCGCCGGGGCTCCGGCGCCCGGGTCAGCTCTCGACGATCCGTACGACCCCCGCGACGCCATCGACCTCGACCAGCGCGCCGTCCGGGATCGCCGTCGTCGCGTTGCCCGTGCCGACGACCGCCGGGATACCGTACTCGCGAGCCACGATGGCGCAATGGCTGAGCGCCCCGCCGGCGTCCGTCACCAGCGCGCCCGCGACGCCGAAGAGTGGCGTCCACGGCGGCGACGTGGTGGCGGTGACGAGCACCTCGCCCTTCGCCAGCCGCGCCCCATCGGCGATGCTCCCGATCACGCGAGCGCGCGCACGAAGCGTGCCCGGCGACCCCGGCTGTCCGGTCACCTCGGTCACGTCGATCCCGTCTTCAGGTTCGCCGCCGTGATCGCTCAAGCCAAACATCAGGCGAATGCCCCCGGGGAGCGGGACATCGACGCCAAGCCGGACCGGCGCCTCGACCGCGGCCCACCGCTCCATCTCGGCGCACCGCTCGTCAACGGTCGAACGCCGGTCGGGGACATCGTTCGAACGGAGCAGCGCCAGCAGGTCGTCGAGCCAGAGGTACATCACGTCCTCGGCGTCTTCGATCACGCCCCGGCCCGCGAGCCGGCGGCCGCCCTCGATGAGTACCTGCCGCAGCCAGTACATCGTCTGCTGGTCGATCCAGTAGTTGTGGGTCTCCATCAGCGCCGTGCCACGCTGCGCCAGCAGCAGCTCGCGCTCGAACCACTCCACCGTCTCGGCGTCCGCGGACTGAAGTTGCGTGCGTGCAGCGGCGATCGCCTGCTCGCGCGCCTCCACCAGTCCGCGGCGCACGGAGTCGGTGTCCGTCTCGTCGTCGAGGTAGAGTTTCAGCAGCGCGAACAGCGGGTCGGGCTGCTCGACCCAGCTCGGCAGCGACAACTCCGTGAAGTTGTCACTCTTGCGCCCGAACTCCCCGAGGAACGCGTCGACCTCGTCGAGCAACCCCCCGGCCGCCGGCAGCGCTCGCAGCGCCGAGTGCAGCTCGGCCGCCTCCGTCGACCGCACGACGGCCGCGACTTCCCCGTTGGCACGGGCTTGTGAGGCCAGCGCACGGATGCCGTCGTCGCACTCGAGGCTCTTGTTCGGGAACCCCTGTGACATCGCTGCGATCGTCAGCAGGTCGAGGTCGAGCAGCTCGGTACACACCGCCACCAGCCCTCGCTGCTCGAACTGCGCCATACCGTGGATCGTCCAGCAGCGCATCGCACGGGCGATTGTGTCCTCGATGTGCGCCGCCAGCTCACGGTCGCTGGCGCCGGCGAGGTCCATGTCCGCAAGCTCTCGCAGGTGCTCCTGGACCTCGGGCAACCAGCGCTCGTCCCACGCTCGGAGATTCTCGACGCTATGGGGGACCTCATCGGTGGGTGCTGGCTCGTCCGGACGTGGCCGCCGAGTCGTCAGGTAGAGGTAGGTGTTGATCCGCGTGATGGCCTGCCGGAGCGGTGCGCCCGTCGCCGCCGCACCGCGGCGGAATCCCTCGTACAGAACGCGATCGTTCACATCGAACGAGAGCGGCGTGATCGGGTCCGGGGAGTGCCAGCGCTCCTGCATCCAAAGGCGTCGAGCGTCCGCCGGATCGTGCCACTCGACCGGAAAGTCGGGAGGCGGCTCAATCAGCTTGCGCGGCGGTCTCTCACTCGTCATTTCAGCCCCTCCCCGAGTCGACACATGCTACCCGCGACGAACGGCGGGCGCATCCGCCCCTCTGCGTGCCCGGGAGTTGACGCGGAGGTGAAGACCTATCGAAGCTGAAGCTCCACCGACATCATGGCGATGCGCGACTAAGCTCCCGCGGCGCAACACTGGAACCACCTTCAGCACTGAAAGGATCGCGCACTTGGAAATCGGTCTTGGTCTCGACTTCACGCTCGGCCTCAGCTACGAGGACCAGGCGACGCTCGCCCGCGAGGCGGCGGAGCTCGGCTACGAACAGATCTGGACGCCCGAGGGCAGCGGCCCCGACTCGTTCCAGCTCTGCTCGATCCGCTGGGAGGCGAGCCGCGACGTCATCCCGGAGGGGTTGACGACCGGCATCTCCGTCTCCCCGGTCGCCTACCGCACGCCGATGGGCTTCGCGATGAGCGCCGGGACGCTGAGCGCCCGAACCGGCGGCCGCTTCGTGCTCGGCATCGGCTCCGGCGGCATCCACAGCCCGGCGTTCCGCAAGGCGATGGGCATCCGCACCGGCTCCACGCTCGCCGTCATGCGCGACTATCTCGCCACCGTGCGCGGACTGCTCGCCGGCGAAGCGGTGGACTACGAGGGCCCCGCGCTCACCGTTCGCGGGCAGCGCCTGGGCATCAGTCCAGCCCCGCAGACCCCCGTCTACCTCGGCGCGCTCGGCCCGAAGATGCTCGCGCTCGGCGGCGAGGCCGCGGACGGCATCTGCCTCAACTGGTGCACCCCCCAGCAGATTGCGCTCGCCCGCGAAACCGTCGACGAGGGCTCGAAAGCGGCCGGCCGTGAGCCCGGCTCAGTGCCGCTGGTCGAGTACATCCGCATCTGCATCGACGACGACATCGACGTCGCCCGCCGCGGACTGGCGCAGGCCACCGTCGGCTACGCGATGGGCCCGCAGGGCACCGGTCGCGATAGCCGTTTCGGCTACCGCCCGCACTTCGACCGCATGGGCTTCGCCAGCGAATTGGCGGAACTCGACAGGGTGCGCGAAGGCGACGCCTCCCGGGACGAGGTCGCCGACGCCGCCAGCGACGACCTGCTGCTGGGCGTCGGCTACTACGGTACGCCGGAGGGCGCGTTCGAGCACTTCCGCTCGCTGGCCGAGGGGCTCGATGTCGCCGTCGTGCGCGTCGTCGCCGCGCGCCCGGGTATCGA
>JASLOV010000190.1 GCA_030745285.1 Dehalococcoidia bacterium
CGTCCGATTTCCGCGAGGGATTGTGCGCCGACCGTGCTGGCCAGCGACCCCATCAGGAGAACCATCACGGCACCGCACACGGCCTTCCAGCTGCACATGTCGTCACTCTCCCGATCTCACGGCCTCCTGGGCCGTCGGTAACCGCTCATCGAACCCCAGGATTCGCCGCGGTTGGCGTCGCCCGGCGCCGGGCTGGGCGGCGAGGGCCAGGCGCGACGAGGGAGCTTGGCGGGCCCAAGTGACCGAGGAGCAACGCCGTCCTCGGCGGCCAGAACCAGCCAGGCGCGATAACCCCGGTGAGTTCTTGGGTTAAGTGTAACAGAACACGGTGCTTAGACACCACTCAGCCTGGCGATGACGCTTCGTTCGCCGTATCGGGCGATCGGGCCGCCGCCGCCAGGCTGGGGTTAACGAAGCTCGCGCCACGACAGCCATCGGACCCCGCCCTGCGCACCCGACGCGCGAGCCAGTGTCGCTTCCACCACCTTGCGCGTGTGCAGTGGACCGTAGCCAACGGCGTGCAGCGTCAAGAGATCGTTCCGGTCGACCAGCGGATCGCCGTCCGTCTCGGCCGGGTCGTCCGCCACCCAGACGGCCACGTAGTTGACGCTGTTGATCGCACCGCCGGGCACCAGCGCACTGATCGGCCCATAGGCATAGAGGCGCCACACCGGCGTGTTCGGCCCCCACCCGGTCCGGTTCGTCTCCTGCTGGAGGTCGGCTGTCACCGTGGCCAGTCCGAGGATCGTTCCATCGGGCAGGACCGGAGACAACGCGCCCTCGGTGAACCCCGAGCGCATCGACCCGGCGAGCACGTGGTCCCAGTCCGACGGCGCCCGGAGGTCCTGGACCACGCGCTCGAGGCCGGCTTCGGCCGCGTACCGCGCCTCCTCGGCATTCCGGTAGTTGACCGTGATCGCCGTCTCGGTCATCGTGACGAGGATCAGGGCCGACCCCAGAGCGCTCAGCAGCACCGTCGCCATCAGCGCGATGAGCAGCGCCGCACCGCGCTCGGCACGGACACGGCCCCCCGCGCCCCGCGGAGGGCTCCGGTCGTTAGCCATTCGACTCGCGGTCACCGTGGTCTACCGCAGGTTCATGTTCCGAGGTGACACCTCGAAACTCACCCCGAAGTCGGGCACCAACCGGCTTCCCTGAATCGCCTGCCCTGGCCTGACGAACAACGCGGGGTCGGCGCCTCGCAAGTCGTCGGCCGATACCTGCACCCGCAGGTCCACGCGGATACTCCGGACGCGATGGAGGTCCGCATCGAACAGGGTGCCGCCGGGGACGCCGCAGAACGGCCCATCCGTCAGCATCGCCTCGGTCAACTCCACGAGCGACGCGCCGCCCGGCAGGGTGGCGAGCCGCGGATGGCCGTCCACGTCGAAGAGGCAGTTCTCGACGCCGATCGCGGGCTTGGGGGCCGGCGGCGGGTTCGGATCGCCAAAGTACCGGAACCGCAGGCCGACGACGTCGTCGACCAGCGGCAAGTCGGAGCTGGCGCCATCGTAGTGGCGCAGCTCGTCCGCAGTGGTGTCCCGATAGTAGATATGCATCTCCACTTCCGAGATCGACGCACCGGCGCCGTAGGCGTTCGAGAGCTGCGGCCCGTGATGCTGGAGGTGCAACGTGGAGGCCTGGACCGCGATGACCGTAAACAGATCCTTCGCGCCGGTCTCGTCGACGATCATGACCGTCTGCCCCTCCTCGAATCCGCACAGCGCGTCGTGCGGGGGGCAGCCAGGTATCGGGTTGACCCGAACGTTCACCGACCCGCTCGGTATCGGATGTGCCACGGTCGTCTGGGCGACGGTATCCGGCACGTACAGCAGCGAGATCGCGTCGGGCCGAAAGAAGACGCCGCGCTCGGGATCGGCGTCGGTGAGACCGGCTCGATACGGCACGACCGGTGCGAACAAGTCGTTGAGCGCGCCCTTGCCGGTCCCCTGGTCGGCTCCGGCGCCGGCCATCAGGAGGTCCGTGGAGAGCCTGTCGGACGCGACCCGCATCCGCTGGTGCATGTCGGCGATCTCTGGCTGGACGCGAAACGCCGCCTGGCTCGGATGGACCAGCGTGAAAATCGTGCCGGTCACTCCCACCATGATCGCCATCGAGACCATCAGCTCGATGAGTGTGTAGCCCGCTTGGTGGCATACCGGCACCGGTGGCCGCCGCGGTGGCCGCTCGGTGAACCTCGCGCTCATCGCCCCTTCCGAATCTTCAGGCTCACGAGCCAGGTCTCACCCGGCATCCGCCTTCGGGGGCTCCCCACGGCGGCCAGCTCCCGCCCAACGGGCGTCACCATGACCTGGAGCACCAGCGTGTCATCCGGGTCCGTCGGCAGGGGCTGGATGGACCACCGGCGCACGTACGCCGTGTTGGGCGGTGGGCCGGAACCGCTCCCGACCCGCTGGCCATGGGCATCCAGATAGTCGGCGTAGCCGGGCGTGCTGACCGCGAGCGAGTCCGGCGGGGACGGGTTCAACCCCCGTCCACCGGCGCCCGGCGGGTCCGCACTCAGATCGGTCGTGGTATCGCTGAGCGGGATGCCCAGCCCGGCCGTGGTGTCGAAGCCCCACGCCAGTCCGCGCAGCTGCTCCATCTTCTGCGCGGCGAGGATCGCCGTGGCCGTCTGTCGTCGCGCGTCCAGATTCGCGTTGGCCGCGACGGCGAACAACTGCGCGACGCTGAGCGAAATGGTCGTGAGCAGCCCGACCGAAATCATCGTCTCGGCCAGGCTGAAACCGCGCTCATGAGATCGTCGTTCCGCTGAGTCCATGGCCGTCGCCATCGCTGGTTGCAAGGCGCGCTCCACCTTGCGCACCACGCAGCGGCCCGTATCGTGGTCGTGTCGGTGGCGGCTGCCATCCGGCCCGAACCGGCGGAATCTGAACCGGCGCGCCAGCGCGAGGGTGGGAGTTCTTGCTACGGCTAGGGCAGGGGTTCGCCGGTGGCGATCGGCAGGGTGACCCGGATCTTCGTGCCGGCCTCCGACGACTCGGCGGCCACGCGGCCGTTGTGCGTCACGATGATCTTCTGCACCAGCGCCAGCCCAAGCCCGGTCCCCTCAGCCTTGGTCGTAACGAACGGCCTGAACATCCGGTCGCGAACGGCCGGTTCGATCCCCGGCCCGTTATCGGTCACGGTCAGGCTCGCGATCCGGCGCGACGCGTCGACCTCGCCGTGCAGGACGATCCGAGGCGGAGTGCCGGGCTGCGTGCAAGCCTCGACGGCATTGCGACAGAGATTGCTGAAGGCCTGGCGCAGCAGCACCTCGTCGCCCTGGATATCTGCAAATTTCCCGGTCAGCGTCACCTCGCCGTCCCGCTCGGTCACTTCACGGCGGATCTCGTCGGCGGCGCGCTCGGCGATCCGCTCGAGGCTCACCGCCGACAGCGACAGATTGGACGGTTTCGCGAAGTTCAGGAAATTCGTGACGATCTCCCCCAGCGAGTCCGTCTCCGCCCGGAGCGCGGCGACGTAGGGCCGATACTCCTCGGGCAGCCGCTCGGGGACCAGCAGACGTCCGTAGCCGTGAATCGTCGCGAGGCCGTTTCGGAACTCGTGCGCCAGGCCGGCGGTCAATTCTCCCAGACGCGCCAGGCTGTCCTTCAACCTCAGCTGCTCTTCCAGGTCGACTACCGCGGTCAGGTCGCTGAACAGACAGATCGCGCCTTGCAGAACCCCTGACTCGTCGAGAACTGGCGACACCGTGACGCCCAGATGGGTCGCCCCGGCCGTCCCCGCAGCGGGCTGGACGTCGACCGCCCGGCGCACGATCGGATGCCGGGAGGTCAGACATTCCTCGATCGCGGCGACGAGCGCCGGGGCGCTCGCGCCGAGCAGCGTCTGGAATCTCGCATCGTCCGCAATCAACTCGAGCCCCAACATCTGAA
>JASLOV010000191.1 GCA_030745285.1 Dehalococcoidia bacterium
AGAGGCCGAGCCGGCCCACCTCGCCGCCGCCGTCGATTCGATGTCGCAGCTCAATCGCTATGCCGCGCAGGTTGTCCGCGAACTGGAGCCGCACGCACTGACCGACGTGACCGGCTTCGGTGTGCTCGGGCACGGCTTCGAGCTTGCAGATGCCAGCGAGGTACAGGTGCGCATCGAATCGGCCTCACTGCCGCTGCTGCCGGGCGCCATCGACTACGCCAGTCGCGGTGTGCTCACCGGCGGTGGCTTCCGCAACCGCGACTATCTGGAAGGGAAGGTGGAGCTGGCGGACGCCGTCGGCGACGACCTCGCCCACGTGCTGTTCTACCCGCAGACGTCAAGGGGGCTGCTGTTCGCGCTCGACGGGCAGCGGTCGGCGGAGGCGGAGGAGCGCTTCGCGACGGCCGATCTGCCGCTGTGGCGCATCGGCGAGGTGGCGGAGGGCCGGGGTGTCCGCGTCGCCTGAGCAGCCCGCCCGCTACGGCATGGTGCACGGCCGCTTCCAGCCGTTCCACCTCGGGCACCTCGAGTACACGCTGAAGGCGCTGGCGTGCAGCCAGACGCTGATCGTCGGCATCACCAACCCGACCCCGCCCAGATCGCCGAAGAGGACACCAGCGAGCACCGCCACCTCCAGCGCTCGAACCCGTTCACGTTCTTCGAGCGCCAGCTCATGATCCGGGCGGCGCTCGACGACGAGGGTGTCCCGGCGGAGCGGGTCGTCTTCATCCCCTTCCCCGTGAATCTCCCGGACCGCTGGCGTCACTACGTCCCCTCCGAGGCGGTCCACTTCGTCCGCGTCTTCTCGCCTTGGGAGCAGACGAAGGTCGACCGCCTGCGCGAGCTGGGGTACTGCACCGTCGTGCTCGACCCCGGCGCCGCGAAGGAGTTCGAGGCGACCGAGGTGTGCCGCCTGATCGCGGAGGGCGGGACCTGGCGGGAGCTCGTGCCGCCCGGCGTGGCCCGCGTGCTCGATGAGCGCGGCCTCGCCGGGGCCCTCGCCGGCAACGGCTAGCCCGATGCGACTGCTGCTCATCATCTTCGACAGCCTCGGCGACCGCCCGGCGCCGGGGCTGGACGGCCGCACGCCGCTGGAGGCCGCCGTCACGCCCAACCTCGACCGTTTCGCGGCGGAGGGCATCAACGGACTGCTGCATGCGAAGTCCCCCGGCTACGCCCTCGGCAGCCCGCTCGCACTGCACCTGCTGTTCGGCTACCCGGAAGCGGAGTTCCCCGACCGCGGCCCGCTGCTCGCCCGCGCGCGCGGCATCGAGGTCGCCCCCGGTGCCGTCGCCTTGGCCGCCCGCCTGGCGCGGGCATCGCTGCACGATGATGAGCTGACGCTGACGGAGCGCTTCATCCGCGACCGCGAAGAGCAGTGCGCCGCGCAGGCGGCCTCGATCGCCTCGTACCGGGTCGACGGCTTCAAGTTCCGCTACCGCTACCACGGCCGCGGCGACGGCATCCTGCTGATCGAGGGCGGCGCGTCACCGGAGGTGACCGACACCGACCCCCTGGGCCTCGACCTGCCGGTGCTGCGAGCGCGGGCCCGCACGGAGGCCGCCGACCACGCGCTCGCCGCCCGCACCGCCGACGTGCTGAGCGCTTGCCTGCGCTGGGCCCACGAGCAGCTCTCTGCGCACCATGCCGCCTGTGCGGACGCCGCGGTCGACGAGGAGCCGGTGAACGCCCTGATCACGAAGTGGGCCGGCATCGCGAATGCCTACGAGCCGTTCGTTGAGCGCTGGGGGATGCGTCCGGCCAGCCTGCCGGCGAGGAGGTCGTGACCGGGCTCATGCTCGAACTGGGCTTCGCCGTCGATCAGGTCGACGCCGCCGGCCCGGCGGTCGACCTGCGGCGGCGCCTGGACCTGGCGCGCCGGCGCTTCGACGAGGGCTTTGAGTTCGTTCACCTCCATTCCAAGTACCCGGACCCGATCTCGCACGAGAACGACCCGTAGGGGAGCGTGGAAGCAATCGAAGAGCTGGACGCCGCGATGGACGTCTACTGGGACCGCTTCGCGGACGACCGCGACATCGTGACCGTCGTGACGACGGACCACTCGACGCCGTCGCTGTGGTTGGGCTGGCCGCGCGGCAAGTTCTTTGACCACCACGGCGGCGAGCCCGGCCCGATCACGATCCGCGGCGGCAACGTGCGCGTGGACGAGGTCGCCGCCGTGGGGGAGCGTCCCGCCGCGGCGGGTGGGCTGGGGCACCTGCGCGGCGAGGACTTCATGCCGGTGCTCCTGAACGCGGCCGAACGCACGAACATGTGGGAGATGCGCCCGACCCCCGCTCGCCGTCTCTACCGGCCGCGACGGGGCGACCTTGAGGCGCTCAACGTCGACCGCTAGTCTGCTGTCGCGCGATGGCGACCGCCGCGTGCCGGGGAAGGGACGCCCGTGAGCGAGATTCTGTGGTTGGGCGACGAGCGCTGCGGCGAGGTCGCGCTGGTGGGCGGCAAGGCCGCCAACCTCAGCCAGCTGATGGACGTCCACCTCGTCCCGCCCGGCTTCGCGATCACGGCGGTGCAGAGTTCCGTCGGTCTCGCGGACGAGGTCGCCGGTCGCGTGCGCCGGGCCTACCAGCAGCTCGCCGAGCAGAGCGGCACGCCGGACCCCCGGGTGGCCGTGCGCTCCTCCGCCATCGACGAAGACACCGCGGGCGCCTCGTTCGCCGGTCAGCACGACACCTACCTCAACATCGTCGGCGAGGACGCCGTCGTCGACGCCGTCGTTCGCTGTTGCGCTTCGGCGCAGTCGGAGATGGCGCTCGCCTACCGTGAGCAGCAGGGCATCACCACGGGCGACGCGGAGATTGCGGTGCTGGTGCAGCTGCTCGTCGAGTCGGACGTCTCCGCGGTCGTCTTCAGCGTCAACCCGATGACGCAGGACCACGGCCAGGTGCTGATCAACTCCAGCTGGGGCCTCGGCGAGAGCGTCGTCAGCGGCACGGTCACGCCGGACATGTATGTCGTAGGCAAGTCGGCCAATACGGTGGTCTCGCAGCAACTCTCGGCGAAAGAGCGGATGACGGTGATGACCGAGGACGGGACGGACGAGGTGCCGGTGCCGCTCGCGCAGCAGAGCGCGCCCAGCCTGACCACGTCGCAGGCGCTGGAGATCGCCGGGCTGGCGACGAAGCTTGAGTCCGTGATGGGCTGGCCGGTCGATGTCGAGTGTGCCGTCGCCAGTGACGAGCTGTACCTGCTCCAGTGCCGCTCGATCACGACGCTCGGGTAGCGGGCGGCGTGAACTAGTGGCCAATTCGATGGCGGAGGCCTTCTTCACGCCCGACGGCGATCGCTTCGTGCCCGCGGATCACGCGCGAGGCCCGTGGGACCGTAACTCACTCCACGGGCGCGTGATCGTCGGACTGCTCGCTCGCGCATTCGAGCAGCAGCACGGCAACGACGAGTTCCAGGTCGC
>JASLOV010000192.1 GCA_030745285.1 Dehalococcoidia bacterium
GGCGCGGACGGCCCGTGGGGCGACTTCGTCGGCTTCGGCGTGAGCTTCGAGCAGGCCGTCGTCGGCCAGCTCAGCGGCTACGAGGACGACCGGCCGCTGACGATGGGCGGATTCTGCGACCCGCTGGTGGGCATCCACACCATCGTCGCACTGGAACTGGCGCTGCGGCGGCGCGAGCAGACCGGCGTGGGGATGGCCGTCCAGGTGCCGCAATGCGAGGTGCTGGACAGCCTGCTGGGCCCGGAATTGATCGCGGTGCAGCACGGCGCACCGTCCCCGCTGCGCAAGGCGAACCACCACGAGTGGATGGCCCCGCACAACGCCTACCCCGTGGCCGGCGACGACGAGTGGATCACGATCGCCGTCGCCTCGGGCGGAGAGTTCGCCGCGCTGGCGCGAGTTCTCGGGCAGCCCGGGCTGGCCGAGGACGGCCGCTTCGCCACCATCGAGTCACGCAAGGCGAACGAGGGGGCGCTGGACGTCGCCGTCGCCTCCGCCGTCCGCGACCGCGAGCTCGGGGCGCTGGAGCGCGAGCTGCAGGCGGCGGGGGTGATGGGCTGCCGCATCGTGAAGCCCCACGAGCTGACGGAGGACGAGGGGCTGCGGCACTTCGGGTTCTTCCAGACGATGACACGGGAGGTGAGCGGCACTCACCCGTACAAGACCTTCCCCTTCCGCTTCAGCGGATTCGAGCTCAGACACTCGCGGGCCGCGCCGCTGCTGGGCGAGCACAACCACGAGATCCTCTCCGCCCTCGGCCTGACCGACGATGAGATAGCGCGACTGGAATCAGAGCAGGTGATCGGCGACGCGCCAGCCGGGCTCCCGCCGGGCTAGCAGTCGAAGATGGCCGCGCGCTGCTATGCTGCCGCCGTGGATTCACTGTGGGAGGTGTTCTGATGGTCGATTTCGCCGATGACTCAGACGAGGCGGCATTCCGCGCCGAGGTGCGCCAGGTGATCACGGAGCACGCCCCCAGGAGCCGAGCCGGCCGCATGCGCAGAGCCGTGGAGGGCCTGAGCGACGAGGTGCGGCAGGAGCAGGCCGACTGGCGCGAAGCGCTGATCGAACGCCGCTGGATCGTGCCGAACTGGCCGACGGAGTACGGCGGCGCGGGGCTGCCGGTCAAGGACCAGTTCATCCTCAGCCAGGAACTGGCCGAGGCCGGCACATGGAACATCAGCGGACTGGGCACGATGATGTTCGGCCCCACCCTGATCGTGCACGGGTCGAAGCAGCAGAAGCAGGAGCACCTGCCGAAGATCCTCGATGACTCGTACCAGTGGTGCCAGGGTTGGTCGGAGCCCGGCTCCGGCTCGGACCTCGCCTCGCTTCAGACGCGAGCGCTGCGCGACGGCGACGAGTACGTCATCAACGGCCAGAAGATCTGGACGAGCGGCGCGCACACCGCAGACGGCATGTACTTCATCGCGCGCACGGACCCGGACGCGCCGAAGCATCGCGGCATCTCCTTCTTCTGGATGAGCATGAAGCTGCCGGGGATCACGGTGCAGCCACTGGTGAACTTGGCGGACCAGCACAGCTTCAACGAGGTGTTCTTCGAAGACGTCCGTATCCCCGCCGATCACCTGATCGGCCAGGAGAATCGCGGCTGGTACCACGCCACCACCCTGCTGGACTACGAGCGTTCCGGCATCGGCAACTCCATCGGTACTCGACGGCAGGTCGAGCGCATGCTGGCGATGGCGAAGGAGCTGCCGCCGGAGCAGTCGATGCTCGGTCGCAATGAGATGGTGCGGCTGACGTTCGCGGACCGCATCGCCGACGCGGCCGTGGGGATGCTCTTCTCGTTCCGCATCACGACGATGCAGTCCAAGGGCGAGATTCCGAACTACGAGGCGTCGGTGGCCAAACTCTTCAACTCGGAGATGACGCAGCGCATCGCGGCGCTGAACATCAAGCTCTTCGGGCTCTACGGCAACCTCGTCGACCCCGACCGCGAGGAGGGGGAGCGGGGCGTTGCGGCGCGCGCCTACCTCACGGCGGTCTCGTCGACAATCGGCGGCGGCACCTCCGAGATCCAGCGCAACATCATCGCGACGCGCGGGCTGGGGCTGCCGCGCGGGTAGGACGAGCCGGCCGGGCCGGCTGCTGATCGCGCTCGGCGAGGCCCTTCGACCTCGGCCGGCTGACCTTCGCGCCGGTCTACGAGCAGCTCCAGAGCTCACTACGGTCACCCCCATCCCGGGGCCGTGATGGGGCCGGCGGCGCGCCCTACCCCACCCTCTCCGCTACGTAATCCGGCTCAGCCGAGCGCCCAGCCCGGGCCAGTCGACGGGCAACACCAGCGCACCGTCCTCGACGAGCTCCGGCGGCGTCAGCACCGCCGGCCGCCAGGCGACCTCGCCCCAGGCGAACTCCAGCGGTGCTGCATGCGCGACGCCCGCCAGCGCACAGGCGCTCGCCAGCGTGCTGATCGGCCCGCTCGGGTTGTGCGGGGTGATGCGTGCGCCGCTGTCCCGGCTGGCCCGCGCGAGCTCCAGCAGTTCCCCGATCCCGCCGATGTGCTTGATGTCCGGCAGGTAGTAGTCGGCGGCGTCCGCGGCCAGGAAGGGATCGAAGGCGACCGCGCCGATCAGTCGCTCGCCGGTCGCGATCGGCAGCGACGCCGAACGGCGTACCGCCGCGACGTCGGCCGGGCCGTCCTCGTAGGGGACGGGGTCCTCGAGCCAGCCGACATCGAGACGCCCGAGCGCGTCCGCAACCTCCAGGGCACTCGCCACGTCGAACCGCCAGTGACAGTCGACCAGCACGCGGACGGCCGCGCCGACCGCCTCGCGCACGGCGGCGACGCGAGCGATGCCCGGTTCCGCGAGCCGCCGGTGCGCGGCGGCCGGCGTGCCGTACGCGACCTCGTCGAAGGGCGCAAGCTTGATGATGCGGAAGCCGTCCCGGACGGCCTGCGTCGCGCTGGCGGCGAACCCGTCCGGCGAACGGTCAACGGTCGCGCGATTGATGTTCGCGTAGAGCGGCACGGTCACTCGCTCCGCTGACGCGCCGAGCAGCGCTGCCAGCCCGACGCCCTCGCGCTGAGCCGCCAGGTCCCAGAGCGCCTGCTCGACCGCGCTCGCCGCCGTCGCAGAGACCCGGCGCGGCGTACCGGGCGGCGTGGCGCCGTCGAGCACGCGCCACGCCTCGGGCGGCTCGGCCCAGGCGGTGCCGCGAACCTGCTCACCGACGGCTCCGGCGAGCAGGCGCACAACGGCCTCGTCGTCACCGCTGTGGGATGCCTCGCCGAGGCCTCGGCGGCCATCGGAGTCGGTCAGCTCCAGGAAGACCCAGTCGCCGCGATGGTTGACCGCGCGGCGGGTAACGCGGACATCGCGGATGCCGAGGGGCCGGGGGTCAACCATCGGGAACGAATCCTTCGTCACGGATACCCGCTACAATGCGGCCCCGCGCCGGCGACCGAAAGGGACGCGCATGCCACCCCTGACCGCGTGGGCATCCGCAGCCGTCGCTCCGCAAGAACACCGAAAGGACACTGGCCGATGGGATGGTCCTCGCACCAGCAAACCGGACTGACGTTCCGCGACCCGGAGCAGAGCGCGCCCGGCTACACGCTGGTGACGCCGATGTTCGGCGACGGCTCGTACCTGGTCGACGGCGATGGCCTGATCGTGCACCGCTGGCAGTTCGAGGACTTCGACGCGGGCTACGCGAAGCTGCTGCCGTCCGGCAACCTGCTGGTGCGCGGCACCGACAGGAGCGTCGTGGTGCCGGACGACGTGCGCCTGCCGATGGCTCGCGACCGCGCCCGCCACGGCGCAGTGCGGGAAGTCGACTGGGACGGCAACGCCGTCTGGGAGTACGAGCACCACTACGTCCACCACGACATGCTGCGGCTCGACAACGGGAACACGCTGATGGGCCGCTGTGTCGTGCTACCGGAGGAGCTGGCGCGCGCGGTACAGGGCGGGCGGACACTCGGCGGGGGCCGCGAGGGCCGAGGGGGCAGCCGAGGCGGCGAGCTAATGTTCGGGGACGAGGTGATCGAGGTGGACCCGGCCGGCAACGAAGTCTGGAACACGCCGCTGTGGCAGCTGCTGGACCCGGAGCAGGACCCGATCTGCCCGGTCGAAGGCCGCCACGAATGGCTGCACCTCAACGGCATCGACCTCAACGCGGACGGCGACCTGCTGTTCTCGTGCCGCAACCCCAGCCGCGTCGGGCTCGTGGGGCGCAGCACGGGCGAGCTGCTGTGGAAGTTCGGCGCTCCGAACTGCCATCATCAGCACCATCCGACGGCGCTGCCAAACGGCAACGTCCAGATCTTCGACAACGGCGCGCACATGCTCGCCCCCTCGCCGGTCTCCCGCGTGATCGAGGTCGACCCGGCGACGGACGAGATCGTGTGGAGCTACTACGGCACGCCTCGTGAGCAGTTCTTCAGCGGTCACATCTCCGGCGCGGAGCGGCTGGCGGACGGCCACGTCCTGATCTGCGAGGGCACCTCCGGCCGCATCTTCGAGGTGACGCGGTCGGGCGATGTCGTCTGGGAGTGGCACACGCCGTTCCGGGACGACAGCCCGACCGGCCCGACCCAGCAGGTCTTCCGGGCGCATCGCTACGCACCGACGTTCGCGGGCCTCGCCGGCCGCGCGCTCGACACGGGCGCTCACCGCGCACAGAACGCTGCGCTGGGGCTGACGCCGTGACTCGTGGCTGACGGGCGGCGAGCTCACCGAAGCCCGAGGGAGCGGAGAGGGGCGGCGCCCGCTCTGCCGGTCGCCCCGCTGCCGGTCGCCCTGCTGGCGGTCGCGATGGCGACGATGGCAGCGATGTCGGGATGCTCCGGAGCCGACGGTCCCACCTCGACCGATTCGGACGGCGATGCAGCGATGGCCGGGACGGTGGCACTCGGCGCTGCGCTCTACTCGGAAAGCTGCCAGGCGTGCCACGGCGACCGCGAAGGCGAAGGTAACAACGGCGTCGCCCCGCTCCACAACGAGCGGGGCCACACGTTCCATCACCCCGACGCGCAGCTGATGGACATCATCCTGCACGGCAAACCGCCCGGGCTGATGCCGGCGTTCGAAGGACAGCTGACCGCGGAGCAGGTCGAGGCGATCATCTCGTTCATCAAGACCTGGTGGACCGCGGCGGACCTGGAGGTTCAGCAGGACATCTCCCGCCGCCACCAAGAGGCCCTGGACAAACAGCAGAGCGCCAAATGACTGCGGCAGCCTGAGCTCCCGCCGGCCGCGCCCCGAACACCAGCTGATCCTCGCGCCTGAGGCCCCCGCCGGGCCTCCCGCAAGGGTCTTGAGTCCACGTACTACAATCCCCACATCGCGCCCCGACGGGGCGGATGAACAGGGGGGGCATGCGCCAGATGTCACTCGTCGGATTCCTTCAGGCTCAGAACTGCACAACGATCCCGGCCTCCTGGCGGCATCCGGAGGCGCGCACGGACTCGATGTCGCCTGACTACTACCGCCACATCGGGCACGTGCTCGAACGCGGCAAGTTCGACCTCGGCTTCTTCGACGACCGGCTGGCCATGCCCGACATGTACCGGGGCGACCACGGGCACACCGTCGAGCACGGCATCCGCTGCGTGAAGATGGACCCGGTGACCGTGCTGATGACGATGGGGATGGCGACGAAGCACCTCGGGCTGGGCGCGACCTGCTCCACGACCTACTTCGAGCCGTTCGACGTCGCCCGCACCTTCGCCACCGTCGACCTGATGACGGAGGGACGCGCGGCCTGGAACGTAGTGACCTCCGTGAACGACAACGAAGCGCGCAACATGGGCAGCGAGCATCACATGGCGCACGACGAGCGCTACGACCAGGCCGACGAGTTCATGGAGGTCGTGCTCGGGCACTGGGACAGCTGGGACGACGATGCCGTGCTGGTGGACAGGAAGAACGGCGTCTTCGCCGACCCGACCAAAGTGCGCCGGCTCGACCACGATGGCGAGCACTACCGCTCGCGCGGCCCCTTCACGGTGCCGCGGTCACCCCAGGGGCATCCGGTGGTGATCCAGGCCGGCTCCAGCCCCCGTGGCCTGGCCTTCGGCGCGCGCTGGGGCGAGCTGATCTTCGCCGCCTACGGCACGATCGAGAACGCGAAGGTGGAGTACGCGGCGATGAAGGAAGCGGCCACCTCCTACGGCCGCGACCCCGATCAGATGAAGATCGCGTCGCTCACGTTCCCCGTGGTCGCGGCGACGCGGTCCGAGGCGGTGGAGAAGAAGGCCGCGTACGACGAGCTACCGAACGAGATCGACCAGCTCCCACTGCTCTCGGAGGCGCTGAACTTCGATTTCGCATCCAAGGGCATGGACGAGGCCTTCAGCGACGAGGACCTGGAAGGGCTGCAGGGCATGCAGGCGCTGCGCGACGGCGTGGTGCGGCGCTCCGGCATCAAGAACCCGACCGTGCGGGACTTCATCCGCGTCAGCGGCCGCGGGCGCCTCGGCGACGGCTGGGTCGGCAGCGCGACGGAGATCGCCGATCAGCTCGAGGCCTGGTTCACGGAGCCGGCCTGCGACGGCTTCGTGGTCGGCCCGACGCACATCCCCGGGGCGTTCGAGGACTTCGTCGACCTCGTGGTCCCGGAACTGCAGCGCCGCGGACTCTACCGCGAGGAATACACCGGCACGACGCTTCGCGACCACCTCGGCCTGCGAATGCCGTCGCTTCGCGGCTAACCGGCAAAGAGGCAGACGCTCTCATGTCACAGCGCCGCGAGCGCCAGCGAGCTGACTCAGCGGAGGATTGGCGATGGCCCGAAACCTGATTGCCTGTTGCGACGGGACCTGGAAGACCGAGGACGACCCGGCCGAGACAAACGTGGTGCGGCTGTGGCGGGCGATCGCACGTCAGTCGCCCGACCATGAGGACCAGGTCAAGTACTACGACCGCGGCGTCGGTTCAGGCGGCATCGTGGCTCGCATCCTCGGCGGCATCACCGGGCGAGGCATCGAGAAGAACGTCAAGGACGTCTATGCCTTCCTGGCGCGCAACTATCGGGATGGCGACCGCATCTACCTGTTCGGCTTCAGCCGGGGTGCGTACACCGCGAGGAGCGTGGGTGGCTTCGTCCGCAAGTGCGGGCTGCTGAAGCCGAGCGAACTCGGCCGTCTCGACGAGGCATTCGATGTCTACCGAGACGAGCACGAGCCGAGTGAACCGGAGCCCAGCGGGTTCCGCGAGGACTACTCGCGCAACGTTGTCCCGCACTGCATCGGCGTCTGGGACACGGTCGGTGCGCTGGGGCTGCCGCTCGGCACGTTCAGCAAGCTGCTCTCGCGCAAGCACGAGTTTCATGATGTCGAGCTATCAAGCACGATCCAATTTGCGTTCCATGCCGTCGCCATCGATGAGCGGCGACTGACGTTCGAGCCGACCCTCTGGAAGGTGAGCAAGAACCGCCCCGCCGACAGCACGCAGCGCGTCGAGCAGAGATGGTTCGTCGGCGTCCACTCGAACGTCGGCGGCGGCTACGGCGGTGGTGTCGGTCTCTCCAGCATCACGCTGCGCTGGATGGCGGATCGCGCGCGTGACGCGGGGCTCGGGCTGAGCGAGCCCGTCCTCAACGAGGAGTACTCGCCGGACTACGCCGGGTCGCTCGGAGGGCCGGCGTGGTTCTACCGGCGCTTCCGCGACCGCGTCATCGACGCCGTCTGGCCGGATACCGAGAGCGTGGACACCACGGCCACCCGGCGCTGGGACGACCACGCGCTGAGCTACCGGCCGCCACCGCTGGTCGAGCATCGCAAGCGGCTGTGACCGCCGCTGACGAGCGGCGCGAGCCACCCCCGCAGGCGCACACAGCTCCCGGCGTCGGCGCCCCGCCGCGATGACGCCCTGCACCGATCCGATCACGAAGAACCTCGGCATGCGCAGACTTGGCGTTCTGGCCGATCTGCGACTGGACCGGTGGTCGCCTTCCGGCGTCCGGCAGGGAGCTTGCCGGCCCCCCGGAGCCGCGGCTGGGCTCGCACGCCTGTCCTGCGCTAGCATCAGGGCGATCGGGGGGGGGGGCCTGCGTGAGCGCCGACGCGAGCGGGGGCCGCATCTTGGCCGAAGACTCATCGCCACTCGCCGGGACAAGTGTCGTGGAGCTCTCGCGCTTTGTCGGGGCCGCCTACGGCGCGAAGTGGCTGGCAGAGCTGGGCGCCGATGTGGTGGCCATCGAGCCGCCTGGCGGACATCCGCTGCGCGCGCGGCCGGTTCACGCCGGTTCGGACTCCGACAGCCTCTTCCAGTACCTGTTCACGAACAAGCGCCTCGCCCTGCTCGACCTCGAGAGTGCCGAGGGCCTCGCCGAGCTGCGCCGGCGGGCGGAACAGGCCGACGTGATCGTCACCGACTACCTCGCGGACGAACTGGAAGCCGCGTTCGAGCCGCTCGGCGGCATCGACGCCCTGTGCGAGGAGCGGCTGCTGCTGCGCCTCAAGCCGTTCATCGGGCGTGACGACGAGTCGGGTCTCCCCTCCACCTACTTCACGGCCTACCACTCCGGCGGCGAGGGCTACCTCATGCCGGGCGGCACCGACTACCTGGACAGACCGCCCGTCTCCGTCGCGCAGTACGCGGGGGAGTACGACGCGGGGACGCAGGGCGCGATCGCTGCGATGGCGGCGCTCTACGCCCGGCGTGCGGGGATGATCAACGGCGAGCGCATCGAGGTCTCCGTGCAGGCATCGGTCGCCAGCATCGCGCGCGTGGCGTTGGGCTACTACGCGAACGAGGCGAACGACGGCCCGATGGAGAGTCGCGCCACGCGCGGCCGGCGGCTGGGGACGACGTTGCGCTGCGCCGACGGCTTCGTGGAGCTGATGGCTGTGACCCCGGCCTCGTGGGCGCAGCTGGTCGAGTTGATGGGTGCGCCGGAGTGGACGGCCCGGCCCGACGTCTCAGATCCGATGTGGCGACGCGCCAACATCGATGAGCTGAACGTGCTGCTCGAGGAGTGGACCCAGCACCACGGCAAGGACGAGATTCGTGAGCTCTGTCAGGCGGCGCACATCCCGCTGGGCTCCGTCGAGACGCTGTCGAGCGTGCTGCAATCGGAGCAAGCGCGGTCTCGCGGCTTCTTCGAAGCCGGCGAATCCGGTCGGTTCTACCCGCGACTGCCCTTCTCGCTCGCCGACGGCTCACTGCCGGCGGTCGCCGACGCCGTCGCCGATGCCGGCTCCTCACCGAGGGGCGGATCCGAGGCCGGCGCCCCCGACCCGGCCCCCTCGGCCCCCGTCGCGGCGGAGGCGGCAACGGCTCGGCCCCGTCCGCTCGAAGGGCTGCGTGTGGTCGAGTTCACCTGGTACTGGGCCGTCCCCTACGCGGGCCTGTTGCTGGCGGCGCTCGGCGCAGAGGTGATCAAGGTCGAGTCGCAGTCGCGGCTGGACCCGATGCGGCTGGCTTTCGCCAACCCGGCCGTGGGTCCCGAGCTGTTCCATGAGACCGGCGTGATGTTCCATGACGCCAACCTGGGCAAGCGCTCGATCACGCTCGACATGGGAGCCGACGGCGCGGCGGAGGTCGCGCTAGACCTGGTCAGCCGGGCCGACATCGTGCTGCAGAACTACTCCGTCGGCGTGCTGGAACGCCTCGGGCTCGGCTACGACAGGCTGCGCGAGGTCAACCCGGACGTGATCATCGTCTCGGAGACCTCGGTCGGCGAGCAGGGGCCCGCCAGCCACTACGTCGGCTTCGCCACCGTCTTCGGGGCGCTCTCGGGCCTGGCCGACTGCACCGGCTACCCCGACGCCCCGCCGGCCGACGTGCGCGACGGAGCGGACCTGCGCATCGCCGTCACCTGCGCGGCCACCGTGCTCGCGCTGCTGCTTCGCCGCCAGGCCGGCGGCGGCGGGGACCTCGCTGACCTCTCGGCGGTCGAGGCGTGCTCGCGATACGTCGGCGAGGCGCTGGTCGAGCTGGCCGGGGGCGGTGAGCAGTACCGCAGGAGCGCCAATCACGATCCGGTCTTCGTGCCCAACAACGCCTATCGCTGCGAGGGCGAGGATCGCTGGATTGCGATCTCGATCCGCGATGACGCCGACTGGGAGGCGCTGCGAGCGATCAGCGGCATCGCCGCGCTCGCGGACAGCCGTTTCGCCACCGCCGGCGGCCGCCGCGCCGCCGAGGACGAACTGGACGGCATCATCGGGACCTGGACCGCCGGCCACGGCGCGGCCGAGCTGTCGGCGAGACTGCAGCGGGGTGGCGTCCCCGCCGCCGCGGTCACGACGGCCGAGGAGTTCTGGGTGGATCCCGTGCTGGAGGCGGCCGGGTTCATCCCGAACGTCGAACATCCGGTGATGGGGCAGAAGGGCGTGGTAGACACGCCGTGGGAGTTCACTCGCCTGCAGGCTAGTGTCCAGCAGGCCGCGCCGATACTGGGCGAAGCGAACGACTACGTCTTTAGAGAGCTGCTGGCGATGGAGCCCGCCGCCATCGCGAGGCTGGAGAGCGAAGGAGCGATCCGATGAGCGTCACCGACAACGCGCTGGAAGGGGTCCGCGTCCTCGACTTCACACAGGCCGTGTACGGAGCGCTGGCCACGCAGCTGCTGGGGGACGCCGGCGCAGACGTGATCAAGGTCGAGCCGCTGTGGGGCGATTTCGGCCGGCTCTCGCGGGAGGCGCACGGCGGCGACAGCACGATGTGGCTGGGCGTGAACCGCAGCAAGCGCAGCCTGACGATCGACCTCACCAGGGAAGACGGAAAGGCCACTATCCGGGAGATGGTGCCGTCCTGCGACATCGTGATCCACAACTTCCGGCCCTCCACCGCCACGAAGCTCGGCATCGACTTCGAGAGCATCCGTCAACTGAATGACCGCATCGTCCACATCTCGCTGCTGGCGTGGGGGCCCACCGGGCCGATGTCGCGCTGGGGCGGCGGCGACATGTGGGCGCAGGCCTTCGGCGGCGTGGTGGCGACGCAGGGCACCGAAGGCGGCCCGCCATACCTCTCCGGTATCGCCTTCGTGGACCACGGCGGCGCGGCGCTGGCGGCGTTCACGGTGCTGGCCGCGCTGCGCCGTCGCGACAACAGCGGGGAGGCGCAGGAGGTCACTTCCAGCCTGCTCGACACCGTGCTCTTCATGCAGGCCGGCCAGGTCGGGGACTACCTGATCGAGGACATGAACATCGTGCGCGCGGGCCGCGGCTGGCGCGAGAACTTCCCGTACGGCGCATACACCGCCAGCGACGGCGACGTGGTGACCATCCACGGCGCCGACGACACGACCTGGAAGACCCTGGTCACCATGCTCGGCATCGAGGAACTGCTGGAGGACCCGCGCTACGCCACGGCCGAGGACCGGCAACGGTTGCGGGCGGAACTCTATCCGAAGCTGGACGCAGGCTTCGCGACGAAGACTCGTGCGGAGTGGCAGACGATCTTCCACGCCAACCACATGCGCTGCGACCCCTGCCTCACCTACAGCGAGCTCTTCAATCACCCGCAGACGATCGAAAACGACATCGTCCTGGAGTGGGAGCGCGGCAGCGAACCCGCTCGCCGCACCATCGGAGTGCCATACGCGATCGGCGGCGAGCGCCCGAAGCCCGAACGGCCGCCGCCCGCTCGCGGGCAGCACTCGCGAGAGGTGCTGGAAGACTTCGGCCTCGATGCGGCGGCCATCGACGCGCTGGTCGGGGGGGGCACGGTGATCGAGGGCGAGGTGCCGTGACGCGACAGCAACCCGGCGAACCCCGCGCGCCGGCGGGAACGAACACGATGACGGTCGAGCGGCGCCGAGAGGCAAAGGCACCCGCGCATTGGAGGGACGAGAGCAGTGAGTGACACCATCCTGACCGAGGTGCAAGACGGCACCTGCACGATCACGCTGAACCGGCCTGAGGTCGAGAACGCTATGAACGCGGAAATGCTGGAGGCCTTCGACGCGGCCGTGGCGGAGGCCGGGGCACGCGAGGACGTGCTGGTCCTGCTCATTCGCGGGGCGGGCGAGTCGTTCAGCACGGGGCTGGACCCGCGGGAGCGGGGAACGCTGGCGTTCAACCCATCGCCGCAGGACCGTCCTTATATGTCCGACATCTTCGTCGACAACTGGCGTCGCTCCGAGATCTGGAGCCGCTTCTCGGACCTGCCAAAGCCGAAGATCGCGACGATTCAGGGCAAGTGCCTGGGCGACGCGGCCATGCTGGCGATGCTCTGCAGCACGACGATCGCGGCCGAGGACGCGATCTTCGGTGACCCCGCCATCCGTATGGGCCTGTCCAGCTCGAACCCGCTCTGGATGTGGACGCTCGGTCCGCGCCGGGCGCGGGAGGTGTACTTCGGGCGCTATTTGCGCGGCGACACCGCGCGGGAGTGGGGACTGGTCACCCGGGTCGTCCCGCTCGATCAGCTCGAGGAAGAAGGTCAGCTGGCGGCCGACTCGACCGCCCGGCGTGGCGGCATGACCGGCCTGGACGGCCAGATCACCGGTTCATTCATCGGACGGACGAGCGGCACCGCCTCCGGCAAGCCGCTGGCGCGCGACTTCGCAGTCAACACCGCCGCGCTCAGCGCCTACCAGCGATACGGATTCCGCGAGGGAGAGTACGACTTCTGGCAGCGCGTCGAGGAACTCGGCATCGAGGATGCACTGGCGGAGCGCGACGACCGCTACGCCGCGTACATCACATAGCGAGAGAGCACGCGAGCAAGTCCGAGTCCCTCACCGGGAGCAACAGGAACGAGAGTGATGATGTCAGAGCTGGTGCAGTACCACCGGGACGGAACGATCGGCACGATCCGATTGAACCGCCCCGAGCAGAACAACGAATTCAACGCGGAGATGCTGGCTGCGCTGGACGCCGCGTTGGTCGCCGCCGAAGAAGATATCGACGCCAAGTTCATCGTGATCGAGGCGGCGGGCGATCACTTCTCGGTCGGAGCCGACGCGGCGGAGGTGGCAGCCGCGCGGCAGGCTGGCCCGGCGCAGCGCCTGACGCTGGAAACGGCCGCGGTTCGCCGCTTCGAGTACCTGACGAACTTCCTGCGCCCAACGGTCGCCGTCGTGCAGGGTCGCTGCGTGGGGGTCGGGCTCACGATCGCGATGTCGTGCGACTTCGTGATCTGCTCCGCCGACGCGACGCTGGAGGAGCCCGCGGTGAAGGAGGGCAACCTCCCGAGCTTCGCGCTCTGGCCGTTCTTCGCCTGGCACAAGAAGGCGCGTGAGCTGCTGTTCAACGGCTCGATCACCGCACCCGAAGCCGCGGAGTGGGGCATCATCTCAAGCTCCGTCCCGACGGCGGAGCTTGAGGCCGAGGTGGGGCGCTACGGTGAGATGCTCGCGCTCGCCCCGGCAGACGCGATGGTGTGGATGAAGGAGATGATCAGCGCCACGCTGGAGTCGCGCGGCGGCGGCAACATGTGGCAGGAGTCCGCCGTCTATCACGCGCTGGGCACAGAGTAGCCCCAGACCTGTAGCACCCCGGCCGTAGCGGACGGGTTCCGCTACTCGACCGAGCGCAACGAGAATCGCGGCGCGACGCCCCGACGTAGTTCGAGCGTCGCCACCGTCCCCGGCCCGGGTACGCCGCCCGGGAGCGACGGGCTGCCCGGGTTGAGCAGCAGCTGATCCCCGTACCACTGCTCTGTGGGGACATGGGTGTCGCCGCAGATGATGATGTTCGGCGCGGCATCGCCGAAGATCTGGCGCGCCGCCAGTTCGAACGGGCGGTGGCCCGAGTCGAACTCGAACGCGTGCGTGACACCGATGCGGAAGCCCTCGATGTCCAGCATCAGCGACTCCTCCACGCGAGGATCGCCGATGACCTCGTGGTCGCCGTTGCCGCGCACGCAGACCACCGGCGCCTGCGTCTCCAGCATGTCGAGCACCTCCGGGCTGTAGACATCGCCACAGTGCACGATCAGGTCCACCCCGACGAAGACGGCATCGAGCTCCGTCATCCGCTCGATCGGCACTTCGTTGCGTCGCATGCGATGGGGGTGCGCGCCCCCGGTCCCGACATGCGTGTCACCCACCACACCGATGCGGTGGGGAGGCGCCCCGGCCATTAGAGCGCCACTAGAGCGCCATCAGAGCGGCACCCGCCGCACCTCGACGCCGTCGCCCAGCTCGACCAGCAGCGCGTGGCCGGTATGGGACGGCGAGCCGGAGTAGTACGCCGGCGTCTGCGAGTCGACCTGGAAGTACCTGTCCCAGTGGCCGAGCGCGACGTAGTCATGCTCGCCCCCATCGATCTCGCTTGTCTCGATCTGGTAGGAACGGCGGCGGTCGTGCTGCGAGCGCACCAGGTGACCGTGCGCCATCGCGATCTGCCATCGCGCGGTGCGCTCGACGGGAGCCCCTTCGAGCGGTCGCATCGCCGCCCCGTGGTCGGGGTGAGCTCGACCCCAGATCTGCAGTTCGCCGTCGAAGAGCGAGACCGAACTGCCGGCAGCCTCGCACAGCACCTCGATGCGGCCGCTGCGGCCAAAGGAGGGGCTGAGGTAGACCGATCGCTCGTCGTAGCAATCATGGTTGCCGGGCAGGATCACCACCGGCACGTCCAGGCTCTCGAACCACTGGACGCTCTGCTCGATCGCCTCCGCGGGCACGCGGTTGCTGTCGTACGTGTCGCCGGCGAGCAGCACGGTGTCGACGCGTTCCTGGCGCACGACATCGCCGATGCCGCGGCCCCAGCGGCGCGTGAAGCCACCTTCGCCGTCGGCGCCGATGTGGAGATCCGAGCTATGCAGCAGTCTCACGCTCAGACGACGCGCTCCGCTGCAGTGGGATGGTTGCCGAGACTGGTCCGGTCAGTCGGCGGTGGCCAGCTGGTCCGGCGTGGCGTTTTCGCCTCGCTTCTGGATGTAGCCGCTCAGGCCGCTGTCGCGCCGCAGCTTGTAGAAGTTGGTCTCACCCTCGCGGAACCGCGTCCACTGGATCGACACGTGCCCCATGTAATGGGAGCGGTTGGCCAGCCCCATGCCGGCGGCGTCCATCATGTGCGCGTACCAGCTCTTCGTCATCGCGACGGAGTCGGCGGGCAGGTCGGCGATGCCCATCGCGAACTCATGGACCCCGGCGTCCAGCTCCTCCAGCGGGAACGAGCTGTTGATCAGCCCGTGCTCCGCCGCGGCCTTGCCCGTCAGCTCTGCCAGCAGCTCGCCGGCGCGAGCCTTCTGGCTGCCCCCCGGCCAGCTGGACTCCGCCAGCGCGATGCCGGTGGTCATGCGGCCGAAGCCGCGGGTGCCGAACTGCGCGTCATCCGAGGCGATGGTGAAGTCGCATGACGCCTGCAAGAACTCACCGGCGCCGATGCAGAATCCGTGCACCTGGGCGATCAGGATCTTCGGGTAGGAGACCAGGTCCTCGTACTTGTGGCAGCGGCGGCGCTCGATGTTCCAGTAGTCGGCGACGGTCGGCTGCAGGCCCGGCGGAATCGGCGGCGACTCCTCCGGCTCCTCACCCTCCTGTTTCGGCGACGTCAGGTCGTGGCCGGCGGAGAATCCCAGCCCGGCGCCACGAATCACCACCACCTTGACGTCATCGTCCAGGAGCGCGCGGTGCAGGGCGCCCAGCATCCCTTCGTACATGTTGTCGTTGAAGGCGTTGCGGCGCTCCGGCCGGTTGAGCGTGACGAACGCGACCGGCGCGTCCGCCTCGTAGAGCACTTCCTCGTACTCCTGACCCGGGTCAGTGCTGGTGACTGCATCGAGCTCGTACTGGTGCCTGTAATGACTGATGACCGCTGGCACTGGAGTGCACCTCCGCCGATTCTGCTCGGGCCGGCGATTGCCGGTCGCGTCTCGCGAGCCGGACCGACCGCCGCCGGATTGTTGGCGACAGTATAGCGACTCCGGCGGTGCGAACCTCATTCGCGGCGGCCAGCGCCCGGCTGACAGGCGCGGGCCGCGGCCCTGTGACCGGACCTCAAGCGACGGGAATGTGGCATTGTTGCGGCACCGAACCGGGCAAGCCTCGCCCCGGCATCACGGCACCACGGCATCCCGGCACGAGCCAGGAGCCGTGCGCCACGGAGGTGACACATGACCGCACTCGAACACATCCGCGTACTGGACCTCTCGCGGCTGGCGCCGGGGCCGTTCTGCTCCATGCTGCTGGGCGACCTCGGAGCGGACATCCTGCTGGTGGAGGCGCCGCCGCAGTTCGTCGCGCAACGCCCGGGGCCGGAGGGGGAAGAGGCGCAGGAGCGCGCCCGCGCCACAAGCGCGCTCGGTCGCAACAAGCGCTCGATGGTGCTGAACCTGCGGGAGGATGAGGGCCGCGAGATCTTCCTGCGACTCTGCGAGGAAGCCGACGTGGTGCTGGAGGGATTCCGCCCCGGCGTCGTGAAGCGGCTGGGCGTCGACTACGAGGCCGTCTCTGCCGTCAACCCCGGCATCGTCTACTGCTCGATCACCGGCTACGGACAGACCGGGCCCTATCGCGACCTCGTCGGGCACGATATCAACTACATCGCGCTGGCCGGGGCGCTCAGCATGATCGGCCGCCCGGGAAGCCCGCCGACGATCCCCCAGAACCTGCTGGCAGACTTCGCCGGCGGCGGGCTGATGGCGGCGTTCGCGATCCTGGCGGCGCT